>DATJFA010000488.1:0-5036 GCA_035496015.1 Terriglobales bacterium
AGGGAAGCTTGTTCTGCTCCGAACATCCCTGTTCACACTGCTTGCACCCGATGCACATGGTGGCGTCATACAGAAGGGCTTTGCTCATACGTTTCTCTCCCGCTTTCGTTCCCCGGCAGCACTCATCTCCGTCTCCCGCAACATCACGCCGTCAAACCTTCCCCGCAGAGAAGTCCGGTACGCTGCGGGCAAAAAAATCCCGGACCGTGGCTCGTTTCTGCTCACGTCCCGGGTATCGTGCTCTGAAACCATTCGCCGCGGCTTGCAGCTCCGATAGCCTTCACCGCTTCGCCAGCTCTGCAACATCACCGCGCGCTGGCTCCGGCTCGGGTCCCGCTTTTCCTCGAAGGCCGTCAAAGCACACCTCCGCGCCATCCGCAGGCGCTGCCGCGGCCTTTCTCTGCCGCGGCAGCCGGTTCAAGCGTGAATCGCACTGCCAGTTTTTATTTTTGAATGCTGCGAATGTAGCCGATGACCATCTTCAACTGGTCAGGGGTCAGTGCCTTGGCTACTCCAGCATGCTTCGGCTTTTCCGTGACTGCCTTTTCCAGGTCGCCGTCCGACATCTTCTTCGCGTCGTCAGAAACCAGGCTGGGGATCTTCGCTGCCGGCTTGCCCGCGCCGTCTGCCCCGTGGCAGGCTGCGCACTTTGCTTTATACAGTGCTCCGCCATCGTCTCCCGCCCATGACAGGCTGGGGATCAGAATGAACAGGGCCACTGCAATCGTCAGAACCACACACGCGATTTTCGTCGTTTTCATGATTGCGTTCCTCGTCTGAATTTACGGACAAACCTCCTGGTGAGGCACGCTGTAGCAGGTATCAACAGCGTCTGCCTTACCTGTTTCAAGTTTCAGCTCTTCAGGAAAACAATGCTGTGATTCGAGTCACCCAAAACCGTGACCCACGGCTGCATGCCGTGTGCGAACGAACGGACCTATCCTTCGCTGTGACAGTAATTTCCGCAGGCCAGGCCGGCGCTGCGGTCAACTTCCTTTGATTTCAGGAGTTCCTGGCACTCCTGACTACGCAACCCATTGCAGGTTCGCGTTTTCCCTCGGTCCTTGCGAATTACTGTCCTGATTCCCCGCAAACGCCGCACCCAGAAGGAACAGCGTCGCCACCACCCAAAGTACCGTAACCCAGTTCACTACCTTGTCCAACCGCTTTCTCCGAGTCATCGCTAACCCCCATGCCCCTTATGATGTTGCAGCTTAGGGCCTTGGTTTACCCAACATCTCACAAAAACTCCCGGTTGACGATCTAACCTAAGGCCCGACCGATGGTAACCTCTACTCTCCCATTACCTTCACGATCACCCGCTTTTCGCGCTGTCCATCAAATTCCGCGTAAAAAATCCGCTGCCACGTCCCCAGGTCCATCTTGCCGGCCGTAATCGGCACAATCACTTCATGATGGATCAGCAGCGCCTTCAGGTGCGAGTCGCCATTGTCCTCTCCCGTCTGGTGATGACGATAGTTCTTCTGGAATGGCGCCAGCTTCTCCAGCCAGGCATCGATGTCCTCGATCAGCCCGTCTTCGTCGTCGTTTACATAGACACCGGCGGTGATGTGCATGGCCGACACCAGCACCATCCCCTCCTTCACGCCGCTCTTCTTGACGATCGTCTCCACCTGCGGCGTGATGTGCACATACTCGCGATGGTTCCTGGTATGGAACTTCAGATATTCCGTCAGCACCTTCATGCCGAAAGCTCCTGAGATCGATTCGCCTTGCGCTGTCTTCCGCGCCCGCCTTTCACCGCGTCGCAGCCTGCGCCTTCCGTCGGCGCTCTGCCTCGTTTTGCATCTCTCCGATCGTTTCCACCACGCGCGGCGAATACAGGGCGCCGGTCCAGCGCGCATTGCCCCACTCTGGTTGCTGTTGCAGCGCAGGTTCAAGTTCGCTCAACGCCGCATCGGGCTGCTTCGACAGCCAGTAAGCGCACGCCAGGGCCATCGTCCGCTCCGCTTGTGTCGTCCCCGATTCCGACGTCGAATCCAGGGCCTGGATCGCGTCCGAGTACCGGCGCTCTTCAATTTGCGCCCAGGCGCGGCCGATCGAGAATGACGCTTCCCCCGGACGCAGTTGCACCGCCAGGTCGAACAGCTTTGACGCCGTTGCGTAATCTCCCGCCACGTAGTACCACCATGCCAGATGGCCGAGCCACATGGGAGCCCGGTCATTCGTAGACGCCGTCGCCGTCTCCGCTGCCTTCGCCGCCGGCCCAGCATCGCCGCCCACAAGCGCCAGCCCCGCAATCGTCACCTGCAGGTCTTCGCGCCCTTCGCCGCCCGCCGATCGCGCCCACCCCCTGAACTCCGGTTCCGCCGTCTTCCGGTCCGCCGCGGTCAGCGTGCGCGCATACGCTTCCGCCGCGTCCGTGTCCAAAGGTTTCAGCCCCAGCAGCATCCGGTAGGATGCCGCCGCTCCGCTAAAGTTGGCCTGCGCCACCTGCGCCCGCGCCAGCACTTCGAGCGCCCTCGCCTGTCCCGGACGCAGCTCCAGCGAATGCTTTGCCAGTTGTTCCGCCCTCGAATATGCCTTCGCTTCCATCGCCATCTCCGCACGGTTCGTCCAGAAAACGAATGCGACCTTCAGGTCTTTCTCCGCATGCGCCGGCCAGCTTTCGCTTGCGATCAGTTGCTGTACCTGCGCGATGCGCTCTGCGGTCAGCGGATGCGTCCGGAAATATCCCTCCAGGGTCTGCTTCGCCACGTCCGACAACTCTTCGCCCGGATCGCGCGGCCGTTCCCGCTCCTCCCCCGCCAGTCTTTGCAGCGTTTCAAACATCCTGATTGCGCCATTGGCCGAATAGCCCGCCTCTACCGCCAGGCGCGTGCCTTCGCGATCGGCTTCCATCTCCTGGTCCTTGCTGTACCCGGCCTGAAACACTTCGATTGGCAGCCCGATCAGCCCGCCCAGGCGCATCCTCCGCATCGCCTGCTCCACCTGCACCCGTTCTGCGCAGTGAAAATGATCTACGTGCTCGATTTCATGGCCCAGCACCGCCGCCAGTTCATCCTCGCTGTCCATCTCCGCCATCAGCCCCGCGCCCACAAATACGTGACCGCCCGGCAGTGCATACGCGTTAATGAAGCTGGGGTTAGAGACATAATGAAATTTGTAAGGAAGCTTCCGGTGCGCGTGTTGCGCCAGGCGTCCGCCCGTCTCGGTCAGGTAGTGTTCAACCTCCAGCCGCTCGGCGTCTTTTTGTGTTTGTTGATCCGCTTCGTAATAGCGCGCCAGTTCATCTCCAATCGCAATCTCTCCCTCATCCGACAGTCGGGTGAAGCGCACCGGCATGCGCGTCAACTCGCGCTCGCTGTCGGCCACCAGGTACAGCACCGCCGACGGGTCCGCTTCGGCCGTCACCTTCCGCCGCTCGCTTACCACAATGGCGATCACGCCCAGCAGCACAATTCCCGTCAATGCAATTCCGCGCTTCATAAGTATTGCCGCAGCGCTTCGCGGTTCCTCGTGTACAGGTACGACACCAGCAGCAACGCGCCTCCCAGCACAATGAAGGTTAAGTAGCGGTCGCGCGGGTTCAGTCGCCACACATCCACCAGCAGGATTTTCGCCACGCACAGCAGCAGCAGTCCCAGTCCCGTCAGCCGGAAGCTTCGCTCCCCCAGCCACAGCGCCATCAGGAAAATCGCAACTCCCTCCACGCCCCACGCCAGCGTCACCATGCCGTGCCGCATCTCAATGGCCAGCAGCGCGCTCAGCAATCCCACCGCCAGAAAAAACAGCGCCTGCTCGGGACGCCTCGCCACCGCCTCCAGCGCCATCCCGATTCTTCCTCTCTGCGACGTCCCACCCTTGATCCTCATGCGGAATGCAATGGGTAGTGCCGCAAACAGGAACAGAACCACCGCCCCAACCGTGATCATCCGGCTCTCCCACGGAGGCGCCGGAAAATAACTCCGCTCGTACAAATTGTGCAGAGAGGTTCGAAATCCCAGCGCAACGCCGATCAGCAGCGCCTGGTGCAGAAAGATTCTCTGTCCGCTTCGCCACGCCACCGCCATCAAAGCCAGCACCAGCGAAGCCCAGGCCGCCGCCACCCAGTCCGGAGCCAATTCAAACCTCATCAGCGCCACCAGCGTGATGACCCCCAGGTAGCAGCATGTCTCTGCCGTCTTCCAGTCGCGGTCGATCGATAGCGATTCGCTTTCCCGCAGCCGCCAGTATCCGTACAGAAACGCCAGCATCACCGGAAGCATGGTGTAGAAGCGCGGGCTATGCTCCCCCGGCCCGCCATTCGCGTTCACATTCACAAAGAAAATTCGCGCAAAGCTCGCCAGAAACAGCACGTACGCCTGCATTCGCAGCCCCAGCGCTCTGCGGCTGACGCCCAGTTCCAGCAGGACCAACCCGCCGATCGTCCACGCCACCGCCACGCCCGCCGGACGCAGTTCGTACCATGCCAGCAGTGCCAGAAGAAAAGTCGCCGCCCAGCTATATGCCGCCGCCCGTATCCGCTCTCCCTCAAAGCTCACGCCGCGGAACGTGAAGCCCCACGGCCCGTTCGCTGTCGCTCCGAATCTCGCCGCCGCATACACCAGGCAAGCCGTCAAACTTACCGTCATCAGCCGCAGGCTCACTCCGTGATACGGCGCGTGAATATCGAAATTTTCCAGCAACGCTCGCAACACAGCGAGCCCGCTGATTGCGTTCGCCTGGTAGGTCAGGTCAGTAATCTTCAGGCGCATTGCCGCATACGCCAGAGCCAGCCCAAGTACACCCCATGCCACCGCTGTCCAAGCTTCAGGAAACGCGCTCCAGGCGCTCAGCGCCAGCATCAGCGCCGCCACGTACGACAGCCGCTTCACCAGTACGCGGTCGAACTCCTTCTCGAACATCGCCGCCCAGCGCCGCGAAACCCAGTGCGCGTTGGCGTAAAACACCGCTCCAGCAGAAGCAAAAGTCGTCGCCGCCGCAAAGTCCCGGCTGACGTCCCCTCCATCCATCCGCCGGCCCAGCAGGCGCGCCCCGTCCTGGGCCACAACCTGGCCCGCCACCAGTCCCGC
>DATJFA010000489.1:0-3450 GCA_035496015.1 Terriglobales bacterium
TTAGGTCTGCATCAAACTTTCATGAGCGCGGGCGCGCAAGACGGGATCAGGACAATCCAATGAGAAATGTAATCTTCGCAATCAACACTACCCTGGATGGCTGCTGCGACCACACCAAACAATTTGCTGACGACGACACACACGAGTATTTTACGCAGCTCCTGCGAGAGGTTGACCTGCTCGTCTTTGGCCGGAAAACCTATCAATTGATGGTTCCTTTTTGGCCTGAAGTCGCAAGAAACCAGTCGATGACGAAAGCGTCGAACGAATTTGCTCGGACATTCGACTCCATCAACAAGCTTGTCTTTTCACGAACCTTAGCCGGCGCTGATGATAGAACTACGAGAATTGTTCGCGCCAATCTTCGCGACGAAATACTTAAATTGAAACAAGAACCAGGCAAAAATATTTTAGTCGGTGGTGTAGATATTCCTTCACAACTTATAGAACTCGGCCTGGTTGATGAATATCGTTTTGTGGTTGGGCCAATCATTGCAGGAGAAGGGAGACGCTTGTTGGAAGGTGTCAGCCTGCCGGAGAGAATGCAACTAAAACTTGTGGAGTCAAAGATTTTTAAATCAGGATGCGTTGCGCTTCGTTACTTAAAAGGGTGAACGAAAAACCTGCGGCAGTTGTGCTTGTGCCTTCCACCCGCCTCCCAGGCTCGGTTTACTTCCGCGGTCCGGTTGGGCACTTGTACGCGCTGTGACAGATGACACGGCCGTTGAAGGGAGATTAGCGGGGCACCCCATATCTGACTACGGGCAAACTTCTTCTGTCATTGTTTTGTGCAGTCAAATGTAAGGTACCGGATCGTCCCTTCGCCGCTGTCCATTTGGTTACTTGAGAACCGGGTGGGGGTTGTGTAAAGTCGCGAGTACCCCATTTCCATATTCGAACCGCTGTGAAACTGAACCACAGGCTATCCCGCGCCTTTCTCGCTGTCGCTCTCTGCACTGCCACATTGGTCCCCGCAACAGCCGCTAAAACCAGCAAGAAGGCCAGCGTGGCGCTGCCCCAGGTGGACGCCATCGTGCACGACGCGATTGCCCAGCACCAGGTGCCGGGGGCGGTGGTGCTCATCGGCCACCACGGGCGCGTGATTTACCGCAAGGCCTTCGGGATGCGCTCGCTGGAGCCGCGGCGCGAGCCCATGACGCTGGACACTATCTTTGACGTGGCCTCGCTGACCAAGGTGATCGCCACCACGCCCTGCGTGATGCAGTTGATGGAAGAGGGCAAAATCCGGCTCAACGATCCGGTGGTGCGCTACCTGCCCGAGTTCGGCGCCAATGGCAAGCAGGACATCACGGTGCGGCAGTTGCTGGTCCACTACTCGGGATTGGCGCCAGACCTGGACCTGGCCCAGCCCTGGCAGGGCAAAGACACGGCCTACCAGATGGCGTTCCAGGAGAAGCCGCCCAACCCGCCGGGAGCGCGTTTCGTTTACAGCGACATCAACTTCATCGTGCTGGGAGCGCTGGTGGAGCGAATCAGCGGCACGGCCTTGAACGACTACGCCGAGCAGCACATCTTCAAGCCTCTGAAGATGACGCACACCCAGTTCCTGCCTCCTCATGCCTGGATACGGAAGATCGCACCCACACAGTACGACGAGCATAACGTCATGCTGCGCGGCGTGGTGCACGATCCCACGGCGCGGCGCATGGGCGGAGTGGCAGGGCATGCCGGGCTGTTCTCCACCGCCGACGACCTGAGCAAGTTCTGCCAGACCATGCTCGACGGCAAGCTGCTTTCGCCGCTGACCATCGAAAAGATGAGCACCCCGCAACAGCCGCCCAATGCCACCGAGGTGCGCGGCCTGGGCTGGGACATTGATACGCCCTTCTCCACCAATCGCGGCGAATTGCTGCCCGTGGGCTCGTTCGGGCACACCGGGTTCACCGGCACCTCGGTGTGGATTGATCCCACCACTGACACTTACATCATCATTCTGGCCAACGGCGTGCACCCGCGGGGGATGGGCACGGCGGTTCCGCTGCGCACCAAGTTGGCAACAGCGGTGGCGGCGTCGCTGCGCCTGACCGTTTCGGAAAAGGAGCAGCTGCGGCTGGCCCGCCTGACCGGATACAACGAGGCCGATGCGGCCGCGCGTAACCTGCAAACCCGCGAAGGCGACGCCAAGAGCGGCATTGACGTGCTCGAGGCCGGTAACTTCTCGCTCGATCTGTTCCAGGGAAAAGGCACCCAGAAGCTCATTGGCCTGCTCACCAACCAGACCGGCGTGGACGCCCAGGGCAACCGCACCATTGACGTGCTGGCCAAAGCGCCGGGTGTTTCTCTGGTGGCGATTTTCAGTCCCGAACACGGCGTGACCGGGGCCCTCGATACTACCCAGGTCGGCAACACGGTGGACGCCACCACCAAAATTCCCGTGTATAGCGTTTACGGCGCCACCGACGCCCAGCGGCGACCTTCGCTGGATGAACTTAAGACTCTGGACGCCGTTTTCATTGACCTGCAGAATGCGGGGGCGCGTTTCTACACCTACGAAACCAGCATGGGCTACTTCCTGGAAGCGGCGGCCAAGGCGGGAATCGAGGTGGTGGTGCTGGACCGGCCCAACCCCATCACAGGCTCCATTGTGCAAGGCCCGGTTTCCGACACGGGCACCGCCAGCTTCGTGAATTATTTTCAGGAACCGGTGCGGCATGGCATGACCATGGGCGAGCTGGCACAGATGTTCAATTCCGAGTTTCACATCAATGCCAAGCTGACGGTTGTTCCCATGCAGGGCTGGCAGCGCGGCGACTGGTACGACTCCACGTCGCTGCCCTGGATCAATCCTTCGCCCAACCTGCGCAGCCTGACTGAAGCCACGCTTTACCCGGGAGTAGGGCTGGTGGAGGGCACGAACATTTCCGTGGGGCGCGGCACCGCAACGCCCTTCGAGTTGCTGGGCGCTCCCTGGATCAAATCGCGGGAGCTCGCTGATTATTTGAACGCGCGCGAAATTCAGGGCGTGCGCTTTGTGCCCGTGGATTTTACGCCTGATTCCAGCATTTATGCCCACCAGCTCTGCCACGGGGTGAACCTGGTGCTGCTCGACCGCAGCGTGCTTGATGGCCCCGAAATGGGCGTGGAGCTGGCCTCGGCGCTGCACAAGCTTTATGGGGCGGCTTATGACAAGCACCGCCTGCCGGAGTTGCTCAACAACAAGGCGGCGTTCGATGCCATTGTGGCCGGCGAAGACCCGCGGCGCATCGCCCAGGACTGGCAGGAAGAGCTCAGAAAATTCCAGGACATGCGGCAGAAATACCTGATCTACAAGTAAAGTGCTGCCCTTCCCGAAGGCCTTTCGGGCCAAGGTTTTTGAGCATACAACCCATCAGAGCCCAGGGGTGAATTGCCGGCTGGCGCTGTTGCCGGAATACTGGGGTTAAGCGCATAATCTTGCGGAACTAGGCCCTGGCGTGCTCATGGGAACTT
>DATJFA010000490.1:0-6042 GCA_035496015.1 Terriglobales bacterium
CGCAGTTTCGGTGGGAGAAAACGCAGGGATCCCCTTCGGCAAGCTCAGGGCAGACTTTGGACCCCCATGTGACCACAAGCGGGTGAACGGTACGGCAGTTTACCTTTTATCGCCTCCAACCGGCGAACGAAAAGCCGGTTCTTCGCTGCACTTAGAATGACAAACGTCAGAGTGGGCGGCGACGCGAGATGGACTGGGCGGGTTGCGCCTGAGCGCGAAAAGGCGTATTCGTAGAAAAGATGCGGGGATGGCTGCTCCAGTTCGCCGCGGCACTGATCATGGTAGTGTGCCTGGGAAGTTGTGTTTCTGAAATTTTCGACCACTGGGACCACACTATGCAGACCGGCCACGACACGGAATCCACGCTGGTGATGCTGGCGTCGCTGGCCGGGGCCGTGCTGGTGATGGCGCGGGTGGTGGTCGCCGCCGCGCCGCGCACTTGTCCCGTATTCCGTCAGCCCTTTGCCTGCAGTGAGGCAGGAGGTATTCCGCAGGCGATCACGTCCGGACCCTCCCCACCTTCGAGCCTCCGCATCTAGAGCCAACCTTCTTCCTGCCAACCTCTGATGTGTTTGCTTCCATTGGCTTTGACCGGGAGAACACCTTTGTTTCCAAAATTTGGATGGCGGCGGTGGCGCGCCCTTTTCGCGGCTGCCTGCATGTTGTGGGCGCAAGCGGCAGTGGCCCAGGTGTCCCGCAACCAGGGGGCATTGCAGGGAACCGTTCTGGATCCGGCGGGAAATGCAGTCGCAGGCGCGGCCATCTCGCTGCGCCGACTGGACACCAACCAGAAGCGCACGCTCACTTCGGGGCTTACGGGTTTGTTCTGGGCCGGGGGACTGGCGCCGGGCGCCTACGAACTGCGAGTCGCGGCACCGGGCTTTGCCGAGTACGTGAACAGCGGCATTGTGATCAGTGTCGGGACAGTCGGGCAAATTATTGTCCATTTGACGACGGCTGAAGTGCGGCAAGAGATAACGGTTTCCGCCCAGGCGGGTCCCATTGATGTGAGCCAAACCACGGTAGCCACGACCGTGGGCTCGGAACGTATAGAAGAATCGCCGGTGGTGAACCGCAGCTACCTGCCCTTTGTGCTGCTGGCGCCGGGGCTGAGCTCCTCCAACCCACAAAGCGCGGCCGCCAAAGCGGCGGCGGCGCCCGACAGCGGCTTCACTTTTGCCGGCCTGCGCAACCGAAGCAACAGCCTCTACATTGATGGCGTGGAGAACAACGACGAATACGGGGGAGCGGTGCGCACGGAACTCTCGCCGGAAACGATCAGCGAGTTTCAGGTGGTGAACAACGGCCTGTCTGCCGAGTCGGGGGGCAGCGCCGGAGGGACCATCAACGTGGTGACCAAGACGGGCGCTAACGTGCATCACGGCGACCTGTTCCTGTTTCTGCAAAACGGGGCGCTGAATGCCCGCGAGCCGCTGACCAACGAAACCACCAACCCAGATCTGACGAAATACCGGGTGGGCGGCGCCTTCGGCGGAGCTCTGGTGCGGGACCGCACGTTTTATTACGCTGCCGCCGAGCAGGAACACGCGCGCGGCGACGACAGCTCGCTGATTTCGCCTAGTGTAGCGGACACGATCAACCAGGCGCTCAAGTCGGGCGCCTTTCCCCGCCTGCCGGTTCGAGCACTGAATCCGGGGCTGTTTCCCGTGAAGCGCGCTGAGACGGAAGCCTCGGCCAAACTCAATCACCAAATAACGAACCGGCATGCCCTGGTTCTGAAGTATGCATTCACCAACAATCGCGAAGTGGGCGACGCCTTCAATACCGGAGGTCTAGTTGATCCGAGCGCAAGGGGCAGCAGTTTCACGGAAGATGCAGGACTGACCGGGTCGCTGGACTCGGTGCCCAGTACCACCGCCATCAACGCGCTGGGTTGGCAGGTAAGCACGCGGCGTGCCGTGTTGCGAACGGTGGACCAGGCGGGCCCGGGAATTGATATTGCTGGCCTGGCGCAGTTTGGCAGACCTTACGCGGGCAACAGCCACAGGCGCGAGAACCATTACGAGGTGAATGATGTTGCCTCCTTGCAACGGGGGCGGCACCTGCTGAAGCTGGGAGCGGACGGTGACCGCATCACAGAGAACCTGAACGTCGGGGATGGATTTGGGGGAATCTACATTTTTCCTTCTCTGGCAACGTTTCTAAGCGGGACCCCCGACGAGTACCGGCAGGCATTTGGCAATTCGCGGACCTCCTTTGCTGCCGGCAAATTGGCCGCCTTTGCGGAAGACCACCTTTCTGCTACACGCCAGCTGACCGTGGATGCCGGGCTGCGTTACGACTTTGAACATTTGCCCGGGGAATTCCGGGTGGAAAAGGACAGTTTCGCGCCGCGCCTGGGGCTGGCCTTCAGCCCGTCAACGAACTGGGTGGCACGGGCTGGGTTCGGCATTTTCTGGGACCGCTACCTGCTAGAAGCGGCAAACCGGGCGATAGAGAAGGACGGCGTGAGCGGGTTCGAGCAGGTAGCGCTGGGAAATGCGGCGGCGCAGGTATTCGAGGGAGCCGGGGGCGGCGCGGCGGAGATGCCCAGTCCGGTACTTGCGCCCTCGGTGTTCACGGCGAGCAGCCGCCTGGGCGGCTCGTACAGTGAGCTCGCCAGCGCGGCGGTGGAGCACGCTCTGAGCAGGAACCTGGCCGTAACGGCCACCTACCTGTTCGCTGGAGGCGTTCGGCTGCCGCGAACCGTGAATGTAAATCTGCTGCCGCCGGTATTGTTGACCGGGAGCAACGCAATGCAACTGGGCATTGCTCAGCCCGCGCCGCAAGAGATCGGCAGGCTCGTGTTTCCTCCCGGGCGCGTGGTACGGCAGTTCGATGGCATCCACCAGTGGCAGAACCAGGCACATTCAACTTACAACGGATTGTCGCTGGCTTTGCGGCGACGCCTGGCGAATGACATTGAGTTTTCCGCCAACTACACGCTTTCCAAGGCGATGGACGATGCTTCCGATTTCGACGAGCAGCCGCAGAATCCTTACGCCTTGCGGGAGGAACGGGCGCTTTCCGCCAACGATCAGCGACAGCGGTTTGTTTTCAGCGGCACCTTCGACCTGCCGTTTGGGGATGAAGACGAGCCGGGCGCAACGCGCAAGCAACACTCTCTGGCGACTGACGTCTTCGGCAACATCGAAGTGGCCCCGATCCTGACCATCGGGAGCGGCAGGCCCGTGGATCCGCTGCTGGGGTTCGATGGCAACCGCAACGGCGCCTTTCCGCTCTCGTCACGGCCGCTGGGATTTGCCCGCAACTCGCTGGAGACGCCAGGCCGGGGGCAGTTTGACCTGCGCATATTGAAGTTTTTTCTCATTGGCGAGCACGGGAAGCTGGACCTGGTGGCGGAGTCATTCAATGTGCTGAACCGTAGCAACGTGAGCGCATTGAATCCGGTGTTTGGGCCGTCGTTGGAGCCGATTCCAACTTTTGCCGCTCCGAACAAGGCGGGGATAGGACGCCAGATGCAGTTCTCGATTGACCTTGAGTTTTGAGGCGTTCACGGGCGCTCACGCCACAAGGTTCGAGGTAGGGCACGCGAGATGCCCTTCGGCAAGCTCAGGGCAAGCTTTCATGCCTAAAGGCATTCAGCATGACGCCCCCCTGCGGAGGGCGTTCGCGGGCGGGGCGCCAGCGCCACAAAACATGCTGAGGCCGGGACGGCCTCAGGACGGGCGGCGAGACGCCGGCGCTACTATGCGGGCGCGGGCGAGGGCGCCCGCGCTACAAGCTTCGTTCAGGAGGCGAGCTGCGCTCGCCCGCACAGGCGAGGGCGCCTGTGCCCACACAGTCCTTGCCGGGCGAGGGCGCCTGTGCCCACGTATTCTCAAAGCCGCCCGTGCCCAAGTAGTGGGCAGGTTCTCCAAGCCGCCCATGCCCAAGTAGTGGGCAGGCAAAAGGAGGGATGGGGGCGGGCACTGTGCAGAAGGCGCGAAGAATTGGCATACTAGATATATGAATGCGAGTTATGCCGAACCGAGAAGTGTACCTGCGGAAGTAGACAGGCAGGAAGTGAGCGAATGGATTGAAGCATTTGAACAGCTATTGGCCCAAGGCGGGCTGTCGCAGGCAGCACAGCTGCTGGTTGCGCTGAGCCAGCGCGCGCAGCAGGCGGGCATAAATCTGCCCGTGCAGCTCAACACGCCCTATGTAAATACGATCCCGGTGGAGGATGAGGTCCCCTACCCCGGCGACCGGCTGCTGGAGCGGCGCATCAAGAGCCTGATTCGCTGGAACGCCATGGCCATGGTGCACCGCCAGAACAAGAAGGATGCAGGCATCGGGGGGCACATATCCACGTATTCCTCCCTGGCCACCCTGCTGGAAGTGGGCTTCAACCACTTTTTCCATGCCAGCTACGGGGAGCAGGCCGGCGATCTCATCTATTTTCAGGGTCATGCCTCGCCGGGGGTGTATGCCCGCGCCTTTCTGGAAGGGCGGCTGAGCCAGCAGGAGGTGGAGAACTTCCGCCACGAACTGCGCGACACCCCCGGACTGCCTTCTTACCCGCATCCGTGGCTGATGCCGCACTTTTGGCGCTTTCCCACGGTTTCGATGGGGATTGGGCCGATCAATGCTATCTACCAGGCGCGCTTTATGCGCTACCTGGAAAACCGCGGCATCATCCCCAAAACGCCGCGCAAGATATGGGCGTTTGTGGGCGACGGGGAAACGGATGAGCCCGAAACCATGGGTTCGCTGACGCTGGGCTCGCGGGAGCACCTAGACAATCTGATTTTCGTCGTCAACTGCAACCTGCAGCGCCTGGACGGGCCAGTTCGTGGGAACGGCAAGATCATCAACGAACTGGAAGCGGCGTTCCGAGGAGCCGGCTGGAACGTCATTAAAGTGGTGTGGGGGGCGGGCTGGGACGACCTGCTGGCGCGCGACCGCAGCGGGCTTCTGCTGAAGCGCATGGAAGAATGCGTGGACGGCGACTACCAGACGTTCAAGGCCAAGGACGGGGCGTTTGTGCGCAAGGAATTTTTCGGCAAGTACCCGCAGACCCTGGAACTGGTGGCGGACATGACCGATGACGAGATCTTCCATCTGCACCGCGGCGGGTTGGATCCGCAAAAGGTCTATAACGCCTACTACCAGGCGGTGCGGCATGAAGGCGCGCCCACGGTAATCCTGGCCAAGACGGTAAAAGGGTATGGGCTGGGGTCGGCACAGGCAAGGAACGCAACGCACCAGGAAAAAAAGATGAGCGACCAGGCGCTGGCGGCGTTCCGCGCCCGCTTCGAGATCCCGATTCCGGAGAAGGCGGCAAAAGAGGGCTCACTTTACCGTCCCCCGGACGACAGCGAGGAGATCCAGTACCTTAAGGAACGGCGGCAGGCGCTGGGCGGCTACATGCCCACGCGCAACCCCAAGCCAGATTTCAAGTTTCAGGCTCCGCAGCTGGAATACTTCCAGGAGTGGCTGGAAGGGTCAAAAGGGCGTCCCGTTTCCACCACCATGGCGTTTGTCAGCCTGCTGCGCCACCTGATGAAGCATCCCGAGCTGGGCAAGCTGGTAGTGCCGATCATCCCCGATGAAGCGCGCACCTTCGGCATGGAGTCCATTATCCGGCAGGTGGGCATTTACGCCAGCCGGGGACAGCTCTACAAGCCGCACGACCAGGACATGCTGCTCTATTACCGCGAGGAGAAAGACGGGCAAATTCTGGAGGAGGGCATCACCGAGGCGGGTTCGATGGCTTCGTTTACCGCCGCGGGGACCGCGTATTCCAACTACGGCGTGCCCATGATTCCCTTCTTTACTTATTACTCCATGTTTGGGTTCCAGAGGATAGGCGACCTGATCTGGGCGTTTGCGGATGCGCGCGGCAAGGGCTTCCTGATGGGAGGCACGGCCGGGCGCACGACTCTGTCGGGCGAAGGCCTGCAGCACCAGGACGGGCACAGCCATGTGTTGGCGAGCACAGTGCCGACCTGCGCGGCCTATGACCCGGCGTTCGCTTACGAGACGGCGGTGATCATTCAGGATGGCCTACGGCGGATGTACCAGGAGAAGGAGGATCGC
>DATJFA010000491.1:0-5260 GCA_035496015.1 Terriglobales bacterium
ATCTTTGGAGAGCCTGCTGCGCATGCGTACGCCCACGCTTGTCCTCATCCTGCTGGTATCTTTCATGTCGATCACGGACGCGCAACCGGAAATGCAAGCGCAGCCGCAATTGGATCTCATGCCCATGCCGCAGAGTGTGCGGGCCGGCAACGGGCAGTTGGTCATCACCCAATCCTTTTCTGTGGGCTTTGCCGCGGAGAAGAGTGCGCGGCTGCAGGCCGCTGCCAGCCGTTTTCTGCAACGCCTCTCGCACCAGACCGCAATACCTCTGAACACGCTTCCCAGCGACGGGGCCAGCGCCACGCTGGTGATCGCGGCCGAACGCACCGGCAAGGAGTACCCCGAACTGGGTGAGGACGAGTCGTACGTGCTGCAGGTGAGCCCTTCCGGTGGCCATATCATCGCGCCCACCACCCTAGGTGCCATGCACGCTCTGCAAACCTTTTTGCAGCTGGTGCAGCCCACGTCTGCGGGTTTCGCCGTGCCGGCCGTGGTCATCCATGACCAGCCGCGCTTTCCCTGGCGCGGTCTGATGCTCGACGTGGCCCGCCGCTTCGAGCCGATGAGTGCCGTCAAGCGCGCCGTGGACGGCATGGAAGCCGTGAAGCTTAACGTGCTTCACCTTCACCTTTCCGACGACCAGGGTTTTCGCGTGGAAAGCAAGGCCTTTCCCAAGCTGCAGGAGAAGGGCTCCGACGGCCTCTACTACACCCAGGATGACATTCGCGACCTGATCGCGTACGCCGCCGACCGCGGCATTCGCGTGGTGCCCGAATTCGATATGCCCGGGCACAGCATCTCCTGGTTTGTCGGCTACCCCGAGCTGTCCAGCGGTTCCGGCCCATATCAGATCGAGCGCACCTGGGGAATCCACAACCCCGCCATGGACCCCACCCGCGAGAGCACCTACAAGGTCCTCGACAAGTTTGTGGACGAAATGGCTGGCCTCTTTCCCGACCACTACTTCCATATCGGCGGCGACGAGGTGAATGGCAAACAGTGGGACGGCAATGCCAAGATTCAGGAGTTCATGCACGGGCACGGCATCAAGAACAATGCCGACTTGCAGGCTTACTTCAACTCTCATCTGGAAAAGATTGTCAGCAAACATCACAAGACCATGATCGGCTGGGACGAAATTCTCCGGCCCGACATGCCCACCACCATTGTCATCCAGTCCTGGCGCGGCCAGGCCTCGCTGGCCCAGGCAGCCAAGCAGGGTTATCGCGGGCTGCTTTCCAGCGGGTACTACCTCGACCTGATGTGGCCGGCTGTCATGCACTATGACACGGACCCGCTCTCGGGCGATGCGGCCCGGCTGACTCCGGAAGAGCAGCAACGCATTCTGGGCGGTGAGGCGTGCTTGTGGTCGGAATACGTTTCGCCGGAAAATTTTGATTCCCGGCTCTGGCCTCGCGCTGCGGTAGTTGCCGAGCGCCTGTGGTCGCCGCCCACGGTGCGCGACGTGGATTCCATGTATCAGCGCCTGGCCGTCATCAGTACCTGGCTGGAATGGCTGGGCAATAAACATGTCTCCAGCTACTACCTCATGCTGCATCGCTTGGCCGGCCAGGATGATATGGCGCCGCTCAAAGTGCTGGCTGACGTAGTGGAGCCGGTAAAGGACTACACGCGCGAAGACCTGGCAGCCACGCCGGCCACTAGTTTCAGTCCCTTGAACCGGCTGGTGGACGCGGTTCCGCCGGAAAGCGAAACCGGCCGGCAGTTCGCCGCATTGGTACAGCAGGTACTGGCGGGTAAGGCCTCGCCCGCCGTCTACACCCGCTTGCACGCACAGCTCACCCAGTGGGCAGGAAACGATGCCCGCTTGCAGCCCCTGCTGCAAAAATCATTTCTGCTGAAGGAAGTTGCTCCCCTGTCGCGAGATCTTTCCGAATGCGCCCAAACCGGGCTGCAGGCCCTCGATTACCTCGGCCGCGGCCAGAGACCGCCTTCGGGATGGGCTGCGCAACAGATGGGCATGCTGCAGCAGGCGCTGAAGCCCGGACACGCGCAGTTGCTGCTGATGGTGGCGGCGCCGGTGGAATCACTGGTGCGCGCCAGCGCCGGCATGTCTGCTACCGCCAGCAGAAACAAGCGGCCGTGGGCGGTGGGCGGCAAACGCTAGCGCGATTCCCTGTTGTTCGCGCCCGAACAACGCTGTTCGATAGCGGACAGTGGCAACCTGAGTGAAGTTCCTCTTGGACCTCAATTCCGCCATATTTTGCAATCGCTTACGACGCTGAATATCAATGGCACCGGGAGTGCTCTCTGAAAATCCGAGTGCGAGGCGAGCATTTATGCAGGTTGACTACAGCTCGGTTACTTCCAACAACAAACCGCGAATCCTGCTGGCCGACGACCAGGGCATGGTCCTGGAAGCCCTTCGCCTTCTGCTGAAGCAGGAAGGCTACGAAGCGGACGCGGTCACCCGCCCCGCTGAGGTGGTTTCCGCCCTGCAGGCTCGCGACTATGACCTGGTGCTCATGGACCTGAACTATACCCAGGACACCACGTCCGGCCGCGAAGGGCTGGACCTGCTCACGCGCATCCGCAACCTGGAAAAAGATGTACCCCTGGTGGTGATGACCGCGTGGGGCAACATGGAGCTGGCGATTGAAGCCATGCGCCGCGGCGCCCGCGATTTCATTCAGAAGCCCTGGAACAACCAGCACGTGCTGGAAGCTTTACGCGCCCAGATAAGCGACCACAACCGAGCGCTGCGCCAGGCGGGGGATTGGAAACGCGAAATGACCGACGCCCAGGAGGTGCAGCAGCACTTTCTGGCGCAACGGGTGCCCGACCTTCCTGGCTACAAAATTTGCGCCAGCTCGCGCTCGGCCAGAACTCTGGGCGGCGATTACTTCGAGGTGAGCAAGACCAGCGCAGGTGAAGCCGCCATCAGCATTGCCGACATCGCCGGCAAAGGTGTGGGCGCGGCCCTGATGATGTCTAGCCTTCAGGCCATGCTGCGCACGCTGCGTGGCCAGGCTCCTGAAGAAGTTTGCGGCGAGCTGAACCGCATTCTCTGCCAGATTGCTCCGGCGGGAAAATTCATTTCCTTCTTCTATTGCCTGCTGGCGGAAGACCGGCGGCTGGTGTGCTGCAATGCCGGCCACAATCCGCCCATCCTGGTGCGGGCTGACGGTTCGGTGGTGCGCCCGCAGAGCGACGACGCCGTACTGGGTTACTTCCAGGATTGGCGTTACCACGAGCAGTCTATCGAGCTTCGCTCCGGAGACCGCCTGGTTCTCTTTACCGATGGCATGGTGGAGGCGTTCGACGACGAGGGCCAGGAGTTCGGCGATGACCGGCTGGTGAGCCTGGCCGCGTCTAACCGCGCGCTCGACACCGACAGCCTGCATAGCCGGCTGACCGCCGCCGTGCTGGAGCACTGCAACGGCCGTCCCCAGGATGATGCCACTCTGGTGGTGGTAGCCGTGGAGTAGTCGAAGGGCCTTGCGCTTCCCGGCGTTGTATACTGTGCGCCCATTTAGCTGCTGACTGGCGCCTAATGCCCTCTAATGCGCAGGCCGCTTCGGCCGCACCCAAAATCGCTGACCGCGCCCGCCGCCGCATTGCCCGCCGCCTGCTTCCCTTCCTCTTCATCCTCTACATCGCCAACTACCTGGACCGCACCAACCTCGCCTATGCGGCCCTGGAGATGATTCGCGACCTGCATTTCACCGACCAGATTTTCGGCATCGGCGCCGGCATTTTCTTTATCGGCTATCTCGGCTTGCAGATTCCCGGCGCCCTGCTGGTGGAGCGCTGGAGCGCCCGCCGCTGGATCGCCGCTATCATGATTGTCTGGGGCGCCTTCACCGTTCTCACCGCGGCGGTGCACACCGCCGGCCAGCTCTACGGCGCGCGCTTTCTGCTGGGCGCGGCTGAAGCGGGCTTCTTTCCCGGCATCATCGTTTACCTCAGCCACTGGTTTGTGCGCGAGGACCGGGCGAAGGCCACCGGGAACTTCATGGCCGCTATCCCTCTGTCCTTCGTGATCGGTTCCCCGCTGGCCGGCTGGATCGTGGAGCAGCACTGGATGCGCACGGAAGGCTGGCGCTGGCTGTTTGTGCTGGAGGGCCTACCCGCGGTGATTCTCGGCGCCATCACCTTTTTCTTTCTTTCCGACTGGCCCCACGATGCCCACTGGCTCGAGCCCGAGGAGCGCAACTGGATTAGTGGCCAGTTGCAGCAGGAGCGAGCCGCCAAATCCACGGTGCGTTCTTTCACCGTCTGGCAGGCGCTGCGCTATCGGCCGGTGCTGCTCCTGACCCTGGTGAATTTCCTGCAGTACGTCGGTTTCTACAGTTTTGTGTTCTGGTTTCCGACCATGCTGAAGCAGCTTTCGGGATTGTCCGACGTGAAAGTCGGCGTACTCGGCGCGCTGCCTTATCTGGCCGGCTTCTTTGCCCTGCAAATCAACGGCTGGCACTCGGACCGCACCCTGGAGCGGCGCTGGCACGTGGCGGCGCCATTGTTTCTGGGCGTGGCCGCGCTGCTTGCCCTGGCTGGGTTCCATGCTTCAACCGCCGTGGCGGTAGGACTCTTCACGCTGGTGGGAATCAGCGTGATTGCGCTGCTTTCACCGTTCTGGGCCATGCCCACCGAGTTGCTCAGCGAATCGGGCGCCGCCGCCTCGGTGGGCATGATCAACTGCCTCGGCAGCCTCGCCGGATTCGTCGGCCCGTACGCGCTGGGCTATCTCCACACCCGCACCGGCTCCTTCACACCTGGCCTGCTGGTGATGGTGGTGGCCATGGCCGCCGGCGGGATTCTGGTGCTGTTCGTTCCCCACGCCGCACACCACGCTGCTCCGATGCCGCTCACCTCTTCCGGCGGCTGACGCAGCCCATTCATTCAGTCATTTAGTCATTCAGACATTTAGTCATTCAAGCATTTCAGCTCTGCTCTGTCCCAATGACTCAATGATTAAATGTTTAAATGATTGAATCAACCACACGGTTCGCTGATTAGAATAAGTTGCCATGTACTCCCCCCAGGTGCTGGACCACTTCGAGCATCCGCGCAATGCCGGCGAAGTTTCCGGCGCCGATGCCAGCGTGCAGGTGGAGAATCCCGCCTGCGGCGACATCCTGCGCCTCAGCGCCAAGGTCAGCGACGGCCGCATTACCGACATTCGCTTTCGCGCTAAGGGCTGTGTGCCCTCCATGGCCTGCGCTTCCCTGCTCACCGAACTGGTGCAGGGCCGCACCCTGGCCGAGGCCCGCCAGCTTCGCCGCGAACAGCTGGTGGC
>DATJFA010000492.1:0-6962 GCA_035496015.1 Terriglobales bacterium
GTGTGTTCGGGAGAGACGGTTACACCCACCCGCGGAGGCACCTCCTACTCAGTAACGGCGCGTCATGCCCGTGTGCGCGATTTTGATTTGAACATCCTGGCCACAGGCACGGACACGGGCGCCATCGTCCACCGCACGGCAGGAAGCCTGCACGTGGTGGACTTCGGGCTGGACTTCGCTCCGGAAACTCCGACTCCGGTGGCGCTCATCGCCAACAACGGCTCCAGCACGCAGCCGCTGGGATTGGAAGTCGAGGCGGAAGGCTCATTCAACGGCGTCATTAACCTCATTTGCAGCACCTTGCCCAGTGGGGCCAAGTGCAACTTCTATCCTTCGAACGCGGTCACGTTCACCTCCTCCGGTGTAAGCGCGGTCACGATGACTATTTCGACATTGCCAACCACACCGAAGACCACCGCGCTCCCGGTGACAATCTCCGCGACGACCGCGGGAGCTCCGGCGGCAAAAACGAAATCAGTAACCCTTACGGTGAAAAACGAGCCGGATTATGGCGTGCAATTCACGCCGGAGTCGCTGAGCGCTCATCCCGGAGAAACCGTTAACGCCCGGCTGACGCTGACAACTCTGAATGCGTATAAAGGCGTGGTGGTCGTGAACTGCGGCGCGAGCCAGCCGGCGGGCGCGGAATGCAGCCTGAGTTCCAATACCGTGTTTCTGACCAACGTCAGCAGCAACGACGTGACGCTCACGGTGAAAGTTCCATCAACTGCCACCGCCGGCAACTACACCTTAGGCGTGGATACGCACGACCAGAACGGCAGCCCCGCGCACACGGCCTACATCGGCCTGACCGTGCTGCCGGATTTTGTGGTCAACCTGCCACAGGCGACTGTGACCGTGAGCCAGGGAGGAACGGCAACCTATACCTTGCAGCTTTCCACGCTGGGCGGGGCATTCAGCGCGCCCATTACCTTTGCCTGCACTGGCCTGCCACGAAACACGAGCGCGTCGTTTACCCCCGCGGTGGTTGTCCCCGGTTCGGGAACCACCACGGTGACGCTGAAAGTGGTGACCAGCACGGTAGTGGCGGTGATCCCCGGGCGGCGCAGCGGGGCGCTGTGGTGGATAGCGATGTTCCTGCCGGTTGTCGGCGGCTTGATATTCGCCGGCAAGTCCAGCGCAAGACGGCACACCCTAGTCAGCCTGGCGCTGGCCGCATGGCTCAGCCTGGTGCTGCTCGCCTCCTGTGGAGGCGGAAACGGTGGCGGTTCTCCACCCATCGTACCGCCCCCAGATACCGCCACGCCTACCGGCACCTACACGCTCACCGTGACGGCAACTTCGGGGGCGGTGAGCCACTCCACCGACCTGACCCTCATCGTGCAATAAGGCGCAGGCTGCGCCGGCGGCACGGGTGCGATAATCATTCCTTCAGCTATGCCGCAACACAAATTCGACATTCTGGTGATTGGTGCGGGAATTGTGGGCCTGTCGTCGGCCATGGAAGCCACGCGGCGTTTTCCGCAACTACGCCTGGCCGTGCTGGAGAAGGAAACTGAGCCGGCTCGGCACCAGAGCGGGCACAACAGCGGCGTGATCCACTCCGGCATCTACTACAAGCCGGGCTCCCTCAAGGCACGGCTGTGCGTGGAAGGAGCAGCGGCCATGGTGGAGTTCTGCCGCCGTCATGAAATAGCGCACGAAAACTGCGGAAAGGTGATTGTAGCCACCACTGAAGCAGAACTGCCGCGCCTGGAAGAATTGCGCCGCCGGGGGACGGCGAATGGCCTGCAAGGCGTGCGGGAACTGGGGCCGGAGCAACTGCGCGAACTGGAACCCCATAGTGCCGGCATCCGTGCTTTGCATGTGCCCAGCACGGGCATTACGGACTATCCGGCGGTATGCCGCAAGTATGCTGAGATCATAATCACTAATGGCGCACAACTCTTCACCGGGACCGAGGTGACAGGGATTATTCGCCGCGGCCGTGAACTGGTGGTGGAAACCACGCGGGGAGAATTCGCCGCAGATTACATCATCAACTGCGCCGGCTTGCACAGCGACCGCATTGTGCGCATGGCGGGCCAGCGGCCCGAGGTCATGATCATTCCCTTTCGCGGCGAATATTACGAACTGGCGCCAGGGCGGGAAGGCCTGGTGCGCGGCCTGATTTACCCCGTGCCTGATCCGGCGCTGCCTTTCCTGGGCGTGCACTTCACGCGCCACGTGCATGGCGGCGTGGAGGCCGGCCCCAACGCGGTGCTGGCCTTCAGCCGCGAAGGCTACCGGCACAGCGACACCGATACCGGCGACGTCCTGACCATGCTCACCTTCCCCGGGTTCTGGCGCATGGGAATGAAGCAATGGCGTACCGGCGTGGACGAGTTCTATCGCTCGCTGAGCAAGGAGGCCTTTACCCGCGCTCTGCAGAAATTGCTGCCGGAGATCAGAAGCGAAGACCTGAAGACGGGTGGGGCCGGCGTGCGCGCGCAAGCCGTGCGCCGCGATGGCAGCCTGCTGGATGACTTCTATTTTGTGCAAGGCGAGAACATGCTGCATGTATGCAATGTGCCCTCGCCGGCGGCGACAGCTTCCCTTCCCATTGGACGCGCGGTGGTGGATATGGCCGCGCAGGTATTGGACCAGAAGCCCGCGGTGGCGGGACGGCGGTGAAGTTACGACAGAAATAAGAATACTGCGCGACGACATTACGCGGCGGCAGGTGGATGCCATTGTGAATGCCGCCAATAGCACGCTTCTGGGCGGAGGAGGAGTAGATGGCGCCATCCATCGCGCCGCCGGGCCCGAGCTTTTCAACGAATGCCGCACACTCGGCGGTTGCCCTACTGGGGAGGCCCGGATCACTCGTGGCTACCGGCTCCCGGCCAAACACGTGATCCACACTGTTGGTCCCGTTTACGGCGAGGAACAGGGGCGGGAAGCGGAATTACTGGCCAGCTGCTACGGCGAATCGCTCACGCGTGCCCGGCAACACGGGTGCAAGACCGTGGCCTTCCCGTCCATTTCCACCGGCGCGTACGGGTATCCGCCGGAGGAGGCAAGCCGCATTGCGCTGAACACTATTCGTGAATTTATCGGCCAACACCCGGATGCCCTGGAAACGGTGGAGATCGTGACCTTCTCCGAGCGTGACTACCGCCTCTACCAGCAGGCTTATGAGAAGGCTTTCAGTGCGGGAAGCAGCCACGACTCGCGGCCCTGACTGCTTCCCAGTTTCCAGCACGGTCTTCCCTATGCCGCTTTGGGATCGAGCACAACCTTAGTGCAGTGATCCTGCTTGTTGCGGAACACCTTGTACATGCGCGGCGCGTCCCGCAGGCCGACGCGGTGGCTGATGATCTCGCTGGGATCAATGGCGCCGTCCAGAATCTTCTGCAGCAAGGGCTTCATGTACTTGTGCATGTTGGTCTGGCCCATTTTGAAGGTCAGCCCTTTGCCAAACGCGGCACCAAAGTTAAGCTTATTGAGCAAGCCGGCGTAAACCCCGGGGATGGAAAGGATCCCGCCCTTACGGCAGGCCTGAATGGCCTGACGCAGCACCATGGGACGGTCGGTCTCCATCATGAGACGAGTCTCGATTTCATCGTAAATACCGCTGGCGGTCATGGCGTGAGCTTCCATGCCTACGGCGTCAATACAGGCGTCAGGTCCGCGTCCGCCGGTGCGGAATTTCAATTCTTCCACCACGTCATCGCAGCCGGAGTAGTCGAGGGTTTCGGCGCCGCCGCGCTCCGCCAATTGCAGGCGGTCGGGAAAGCGGTCAATCGCGATGACCTTTTCCGCTCCCAGCATCAGCGCGCTGCGGATGGCGAACTGCCCGACCGGGCCGCAACCCCAAATGGCGACTACGTCGCCCGGCTTGATGTCGCAATTTTCCGCCGCCATGTAGCCGGTGGGGAAAATATCGGAGAGGAAGAGCACTTTATCGTCCGGAACACCGTCAGGAATCTTGAGCGGCCCCACATCGGCGAAGGGCACGCGCACATACTGCGCCTGGCCGCCGGCATACCCGCCCATCAGGTGCGAGTAGCCGAACAGGCCGGAACCGGTGTAGCCATACATCTTCTCCATCATCCAGGCGTTGGGGTTGGTGTTGTCGCACGCTGACCACAGGCCGCGCTGGCAGAAGAAGCATTGCCCACAGGCAATGGTAAAGGGCACCACCACCTTGTCGCCGCGCTTCAAGTTCCTGACTTCGCTGCCGGTGTCTACCACCTCCCCCATAAATTCATGGCCCAGAATGTCGCCCGCTTCCATGGTGGGAATGAAGCCGTCGTACAGGTGGAGGTCGGAACCGCAAATTGCGGTGCGCGTAATTTCGATGATGGCATCACGAGGATTAAGAATCTTCGGGTCGGGTACAGTCTCGACCCGCACATCTTCTTTGCCGTACCAGCAGAGTGCTTTCATATCTCTTGTCTCCAGAACTTGGGATAATTGACTCTTAGCTCACAACGCGCTGCGCGCCCATTTGTTCGTCAGTGCGGCCGTAACCGCTGGCCGACTTGAGCAGGGTGGCGATCTTGGAGCGGCGGCCGTGAGGCTGCCCGTCGGTGGTGGCGATTTCGCCGGCTTCCATCAGCTCTTTGAAACGCCGCAGGTCTTCGCGGATCTGCTGCTCCGGTTCTTCTCCGAAGAGCATGGCGAAAGCGGCGCCCAGCTTGCCCGCGGGAGGCCGGTACATCAACTCCACCCGCACCTCCGTGCCGCGGCCCTCCGGGCCTGGCTGGAACCGCACCGAGCCTTGGTTCTCGATCTCCGAACCCGGCAGCGAACGCCAGGAGATAAGCTCGTTCTCCCGTTCCTCCACAATTTCGGCCTCCCAGCTGAAGTTCTTGCCCAGGGGCCCGGTGCTCACCCAGCGCAGGCTGCGGGCGCTGCTGCGAACCGATTGCAGGTGGCGCATGAAGCGGGGCAGATTCTCGAATTCTCGCCAGAAGCGGTACAACTCTTCGGGCGGCTTATCAATGGTGATGGCCTTGCGCACGGAAATGAGGGTTGAGGGCCAGGCGCCCTTGGCAGCGATGCCGCGATAAATCAGCAGACCTCCGCCTGCCGCCATGGCAACGCCCAGCGGTGAGCGGCGCGAAATGCCGAGCGCGGCCAGTGTGGCTCCGCCTGCAATCAGCGGCAGGCGCAGCGCTTTGGAAGCTCCTTTTCTCTGGTTGACGTGTCGGCGGGTTCTCAGGGAGAGAAAATCAACAGTCTGGGAACTCATGAGGTGGGACTCTCCTTCGCTACTTTTCCCCCTACGATGCGCCCCCGTATTGGGGAGTTTTGTGCATCGCGAAAACTTCCGAGCTGTTGCCAGCGGTTGCGTGACAGCATAGCGGTGGAATGGCTGCATCTACCGGTATTGACAAGCGAAGGAGCCCACCATGGCAGGCAAGAGCAGCTCACGCAAGAAATCCTCCGATAGAGACGGAGCAAAGATCCACCAGTTCCCTACCGCGCAGGAGCGGGCAGGACGGCAGCAGCAACCCCGCCCGCCGTTTCCGGCGCAGCACCAGAGGAAACCCGGGCTGGAATCGAAGGTGCAACCCCGGCCGGAGTACCAGGCGCCTCTCTATAAAGGATCAGGGAAGCTGAAGGACAAAGTGGCGCTGATCACCGGCGGGGACTCGGGAATTGGGCGCGCGGTTGCGGTGCTGTATGCGCGTGAGGGCGCGGATCTTGCTATCGTCTACCTGCCGGAGGAGCAAAGCGACGCGGAGGAAACGCGGCGAGCGGTTCAGGAAGAGGGCCGGCAGGCATTGCTGCTGCCTGGAGACGTCACCGATCCTGATTTCTGCCGGGAAGCGGTGGAGAGCACGGTGGAGGAACTGGGAAAACTCGACATCCTGGTCAACAACGCGGCCTTCCAGCAGCACCAGGAGAGCCTGGAAAAAATCACAGAGGAGCAGTGGGATCACACCTTCCGCACCAACATCTATGGTTATTTCCACATGGCGAAGGCGGCTCTTCCCTACCTGCGGCCGGGCAGCGCCATCGTGAATTGCGGTTCCGTGACCGGCCTGCAGGGAAACAAAGAATTGCTGGATTATGCCTCCACTAAAGGCGCTATTCACGCTTTTACCAAGTCGCTGGCGCAAAATCTGGTAGAGCGCCGCATACGGGTGAACTGCGTAGCGCCGGGGCCGGTTTGGACGCCGCTCAACATTGCGGACAAACCGGCGGAGAAGGCCGGCAAGCACGGAGAGAAAGCGCCGATCGAGCGCCCCGCACAGCCGGAGGAAATCGCGCCCGCTTTTGTGTTCTTCGCTTCGGAGGCCGATTCCAGTTACATCACCGGCGAGGTGCTCACCTTGCTGGGCGGAGAAACCACAGCGGCGTGATTTTAGAAAAGAGCTGCGTGGGCACAGGCGCCCTCGCCTGTGCCGGGCGAGCGCGGCCGGTTGTAAGAAGTACATTCATTCATCTGCGGCTGGCTTCCGAAAGAACTGCCACTCCATACCGTGGCAGCGTAACCGAGCTTTTGCTGCCGCCATTCAGCACATCCTGCATGGCGGCGGGCAAGGGTACCGTCTGCTGTGATTTGGAGAAGTTCACCAGGATGTAGACCACGCCCTGAGCGCCGTAGCGCGGATCCACCTCTACTCCCTCCGGCACCGGGCCCAGAGCCGGCTTCACGCCGCTTACGTCAGCCATCCATTTGGCAACTGAGGTCATCAGGCGGTCGTCGGGCCAAATTCCGATGTACGTGATCCGTCCTTTTCCTACTCTGCGGGTGATGGCGGCGGGCTGCCCATCCAGCCATCCATTGCTTTTGCCGTAGCGCTCGAGCACTTGCACGTCGGGACTTTTAGCGCTGAGCAGTTCGGCCCAGAGCTGGTCTTCACCTGACCCCCAGCTTCCTTCCACCCGCACCGGGTTGAGGAGTGCGTAGTACTGCTCGACGCGTCCACCCAGCAGCGGGACCAACGGTCCGGGCTGGCGCTCGGTCTGCAGGCCGTTGTCGTCATTCTTCATGCCCGAGCGCT
>DATJFA010000493.1:0-6101 GCA_035496015.1 Terriglobales bacterium
GACAGGTTCCTGAACACGCCTTCAGACGCGCTATTGGCATCGCTGTTGGTTGATTTTGGCAACCTGCAGCGTGAGGCAACGGTCTGGCATCTGGGACATACTTTCTCCTGTGCGCCGGCCAGCAGCTGTCCGGCGGGGGCCATGGCCTTCGACGATCGCCGCATATACCGCAACGGTGCAGTGGTCCCGCGGCGCCGGCCCGCTATTCACAATCCGCGCATCTGCGCAGCTTTCTTCGCTCTCGCCGCAGATGAACGGGCGCGGGTTGCGCATGTGATTGTTTCTCTCTCTTTTGGAGATTCTTTTCTGTTGCATCCTGATCTGGCATGGGGTTATGCGTCACTGGCTCTGGCGATCTATCACCGGGATTTCGGTGCTCCGCCCGCCGGCAGTCTGGCGGAACATACGGCGGCGGACGCCACATCTTCAACCCACACAGGGCCGTAATAGAAAGCGGAACAGGCAGGAGCCGGCGAGCCAGCAAATTGTGAAAACACGAGATCAATTGCCGAAGAAAGATGTGGGTGTGCCCGCGCATGTGGCGGAGCCTGATTTGCCGCTTTCTTTTTCGCCGCTGCGGAATCCCTCGCTCGCAATGCAAAGATCCGTCCTGCAACTGCAGCGCTCGATTGGCAATCAGGCGGTGATGCGTCTGATGGAGTCTCCCGTTACGAAACACAGTTCTGAGGCCGCGGAACCCCTGGCCATCAACGAACCGGGCGACCGTTTTGAGCGTGAGGCTGACAGCGTTGCCGACCAGGTAATGCGCGCTCCGGAAACTCCGGTCAGCCGGGCATCCAGCCCCGGCGGTTTACAACGCAAGTGCGCGGCCTGCCGGGATGAAGAGGAAGAACAGAAGCTGCGGCGGCAGATGGCATCGCCCGGAGACGATGCACGGCTGCAGCGCCAGATTTTGCCTGGCGTAGAGGGTGTGTCTTTGCAGCGCAAATGCGCCGCCTGCGAAGAAGAGGAAGAAGCGCTGCTGCAGCGAAAAGAAGATGGCAGCACCGGCACGGATGTTGCGCCTGGCATTGTGCATGATGTGTTGCGCGCGCCGGGGCGTCCGCTGGATCGAGAAACGCGGGCCTTCATGGAGCCACGCTTCGGCTATGACTTCAGCGGTGTGCGGGTGCACAACGATGCGCGGGCGGCCGAGTCGGCGCGTGCGGTCAATGCTTCCGCATACACCGTGGGTTCGCATGTGGTGTTTGGCCAGGGACAGCACGCTCCTTCGAGTGACCACGGGCGGCGTCTTCTGGCGCATGAACTAACGCACGTGGTCCAACAGGGCGCCGCAGTGGAAGGCCATCAGCAAGCCGCCGGGCAGGTGCAACGTTCGATGGCGTCTTTGATATCCAAACCGGCAATTTCCAAACCCGCGGGCCGTTTGAGCCGCCTGCAGCGGCAATCGCCTGCATGTCTGTCGCTGGTCCGCGCGCCGGGTCGCAGCAACCCGGCATTCGGGCTGCTGGTGCAGGCGGCACTGCGCGCACATTTCACCCGTCAGGTGGGCCGCCCGGTGGATTTTTCCTTTGCCGATGCGTCCGCGGGACCCATGCGCACGGAAGGCCGAGACCGCGTAATTCCTCCGCAGATTTTCGGGGCACTGGCATCGGGCCTCGGGCATCCTGACCTCGCCTATCGCCGGCGCGTCGGGCGCGTCATGCTGCTGGCGGAAATCAAACCCGCGAGCTGGTGGGGGCTGGCCTTCGCTGAAGAGCAGATGGCTAACTACATCGTAAAGGGCAATCAGGATGTGGCACTCAAAGCGCGCCTGGGAGTGAGCGTCTTCTCGCCGATGACGCAGATGACTTATCGCCTGCCTCGCAGCCTCAACGTCGATGGCCGCAACGTGCGCTTTGCGTGGTGCGGGCCGGGGGTGATCGTTTACAAGGCCGTGGAGGACAAGAAAAAAGAAGACGACTCGAAGAAGACAAAAAAGCCGCCGGCAGCGGGTAAGTTCAGCCTGGGTCTTTCGATTAACAGTAGTTCTTCCGGCGGAGCCAATGCCGGCGTTGGCGTGGCGATCAACTCACACGGTGTCGCCGTAGGCACGGTGAGCGCCGGCGTAGCCTACAACTCGCAAGGCAAGGCGCTGGGCGCAGTGGGCGCAGGCGCAACTTCCAACAGTGATGCCACTGGCGCCGGCGTGGCGGGCGCCGGATTAAGCTCTAACGCTCAGAGTATTGGAGCGGGCACGGCTGGCGCTGGCAAGATGAGTGACTCGTCGGCTGCCGGAGCAGGGGTTGCTGGTGCAGGGACCATGGAGCGTACTGATGCTGCTGCGGCGGGCGTAGCCGGCAAGGGCAAGATGACTGATTCGATGGCTGCCGCAGCGGGCGTGAAGGGCAGCGGTGAGACGAAGAATGTGGTGGGCGCAACGGCGGGCAAATCCACGTCTGGCACAAGCGATGTCGGAACCAAAGCGGGAGATACATCGAAGGCCGGACAGCAGGGCCACGGAACGCCCGACGCCGGAACGGGAACTGGAAGCCAGCCGGGGGCAGCACATCCGGGAAGTGTGCCCGATGCCGGAACCGGCAGCGGTGGGCATGATGGAGGAACCGGAGACGCGCACGACGGCGGGACCGGAAAACCAGCAGACGCTGGGACCGGAGGCAAGGCCGGAGTTCCCGCACCTGTCGATGTGGCGGAAATCGTAAATCGTCTCAAGCTGCCGGATCCCAAAAACGACAATGCGCAGGTAGAGCAAATGGTGACCGATGCAGCGGTGCTCGACAAGCTGGTGCAGAGTTCTTCGTCGGCGCAGAAAGACCTTTTGAAGCAACTGGCGCAGAAGAGCGGCGGCATGTATGCCGTACCGCAGCCGGCGTGGGTGGAGATGATTCTGGCGGCGACGCAGGGTCTCACGCCAGACGATATCGCATACCTGATGACTCTTGAGTGGAATCCGGCGAAGACTAACGATGCCAAATTATTTGAAGCCATTCGCCAGGCGCTGGCCGCACGCCATGCCAAGTCGGCTGAGGCCGCGAAAAAGGCAGCAGAACAGAAAAGGAAAACAGAAGAGAAGAAGCCGGAGAGTAAGGACTCTGCAGCGCCGCAGGATGCCAAGCCGGCGGCAGACGCGGAGGCGAAGACGAAGAAACCTTCCGATAAAGCCGAGGTCAAACGGCCCGTACCAGCGAAACCCGGCGATGGAAAGAAGAAGGCAGGCGACAAACCCAAAGGCACTGATAAGACCGCCGAACCTGGTGGAGACACCGCCAAACGCAAAGGCAGCGCAGCGCCCGGACTCGCTTCCACCCCCGCCAATAAGATCTTCCGGGCTCTGCAATCGGCAGACTGGGACAACGTTGCCGATGGCGGCGCAATGATCGACATGAATCGTTCACCGATGCTGTTCAAGGGCAAGACGGAGAAGGGAACACGTTATGGAGCCATGGTCACCTTGAAGAAAATTAAATTCCAGGGAAAGGATGTCTTAGTGATCGATCAGGTCAGCAACCTCGTGCTGCTGGACGACGCTAAGGATGGCGATGGTTTCAGCAAGCAGACATTCGAAGACAAATCCGAACACTTCACGTTCTTTGGCAAGCTGCCCAAAGGCTCGATCATTGACGACGGAGACGAACTGAGGATGATGGTGGTGGAGTAACGGGCATGTTGATCGAATGGACCAATACAAGAATTTGAGTCATTGTCGAGCAGCTACTTCAGCATGAAAGTTGGGGTGTAATTGAAGAGCCGGGAGCAAACCACAGCGGAAGGTCCGCAGCACGAACCGGCGCCGGACATCACTCCGCAGGCCGCGCCGCAGCCGCCGTTGTTGCGCATGCAGCGCGCTGCCGGCAATCAGGCTGTGTTGCGTTACCTTCAACGCAAATGTTCCTGCGGGGGAACTTGTGATGCCTGCAAGAGCGGTGCCCTGCCCATTGGCCAAGCCAATGACCCGCACGAACGCGAGGCTGATCAGGCCGCCGAACGGGTCATGTCAGGAGCAGTGCTGCAACGGAAATGTTCGCAGTGCAAAGATGAAGATGAAGAAGAGCGGGTACGCAGACTACAGAGGCAGGAAACGGCTGCCGGACCTGGGACGGCGCCCCCTGTTGTCCACGAAGTTTTGAATTCTCCCGGACGCCCGCTTGATAATGCGACGCGTGGCTTTATGGAGCCGCGTTTAGGAAGCGACTTTAGCGGTGTGCGCATCCATACCGATTCCCGGGCGGCAGAGTCGGCGCGCTCAGTGAATGCGCTGGCCTACACGGTGGGCCGGGATATTGTCTTCTCTTCAGGACAGTACTCCCCCGAAAGCGCTGCCGGAAAACGGCTGCTGGCCCACGAACTAACGCACGTGGTGCAGCAACAACAGTGGGGCGGCCCGAGTACGCTTGCCGCGAGTTCCTCTGCTCCCGTGATTGCCAGTGAGACATCAGCGGCTGAGCGGGAAGCCGATGCGCTGGCCCATCGTGTAATGGCTGGTCAATCGGTAGCGGGACGCAGACTCGCGGCTCCGGCCGGCCATATGCACCGGAGTGTGAGTATTAGTCCCACAGATCCGGCGGCGGCATTGCTGCTGAATGCATTGACGCGTCTGACCGGGCGTCCAGCAACAGCCACAGGCGGAACTCTGGCGCTCGGAAATCCTACGCCGGGAGCTGCGGCTTCATCCGCCACGGTGACCGATTATGTGCAGCGCGCCATCTCGGCCGCGCGCACTTATACGCTGCAATCTGGCGCAACTACTCCCGGCGGAACCGCGGTGCGCGGCGTACGCGTGGAAACCGCCGCATCCGGCGGCAGTGTCACCATCACGATTAATAATGGCGACATCGGATCATTTACATGGACCGCCGATGAACTGGTTTCAGAGGGTATTGTGAATGCCGTATCGGCGAATGATAGAACGACTGCGACTTTTCCCGCAGCGGCTGCTCCGGCTGTTCCGGGTTCCCCGGCTGCTCCCGCGCCTACCAACATGGATGATCTGCTGGCTACACCGTTGCCATTTGCGAATGACGTGCTGCGACGCAGAGCGATGGATTTGATCAAGCAGCGCGTACCGCGGGTAGCGGCGGACATTTCTCTTGAAGTAGACATCGATGTCGCGCTACAGGGTGGTTCAGGCATTACGCTGGCGGAAATGCTACGCGGGCTGGAGACGAACACGCCGTTCCGCATCAACCAGACGATCACCGGAAACCGAGTGGATGCCACCTACTTTGATCCGCGCATGACTCCCGGCGCTTCTGAGCAGCAAAGAATTCCACGTCGGGAAGTAACATTTCCGGTGGGGCCGGGAACTGCGACCACCAGCGGCGCTCCGGCCCCCGCTCTGGGCACTCCGTGTTCAGCATCAGCCACGGCAGAAATTGCTGCGCATCTGAGGAACGTGCAAACGCTGGTTCGCAACGCCATCTCGCTTCTGAGTTCCACGACCAATCTGGATGCTCCTTTGATCGCCAATTTCGGCCCAACCGGACCGGCAAACCGGGCACGGATCGCGGCCAATTATCGCCTGATTTTGAGCGAGCTGGCATTGGAACGCCATGCATGGATATGCACACCGCGCGGCGGGCCGGGGTGTCCTCCGAGGATAACCGGGACGAGCTCGCCGGGGCAGCCGCTGGTGAATTTGTGTATCGAGGCGAGCGCGCCGTTTGTTCCTAACGAGAAAACTGTGCTGCATGAGGTTGCGCACTGCACGGGCATCGGTTCACTGCGGGTCGGTTCAGAGATTTACTGGTGGCAGCCGGGCTACCCAGGAAGTGATCCTTTGCACAATGCTGACTCTTACGCGCAATTTCCCATGGCGGCTGCGACATTTATCATGTTGCACCCGCCACCCACGCCATCCACGACAGGGGCGCCGTCCACCAAAGGGCTACCATCGGGCTCGCCCAACCCCAGTTCAAGTTCAATACCAAATCCGCCGCCAGTACTACAGAAGACGCCTTTGCACGGCACCGAGCGAATGCATCATGAAATTGCCGAGTCATATCGAAGCAGGCGCGGCCTGCCCGCTGGGGGCCGGGACCAATTCGGTCAACAGGCTGGACCGACGGACGCGGAGATTGTGTATGGCGGGCTGGCGTTCCCAGTACCGCTTTCGCAACTGGCGACCATGACGCCCTGGAACC
>DATJFA010000494.1:0-5886 GCA_035496015.1 Terriglobales bacterium
ATACACGCCGGTGGCGGCGGCATAAAGCACCAGCAACGAAGAGTAGAAGGCCAGATTTTGCTGCGCAAACGCGGCTCCGAACACAGCCCGCCATACCAGGTTGGGAAACAGCCATAAGGCCACCGTGAAGCCCCCGGTAATCAGCAGCACGATGAGCAGGGGCGTGAACAGCACGTCGCGTTCGGTTGCTTTCCCGGTGCGCAAGCCGGCGGAGATTGGAAACATGGCGCTGACCACTGACCAGGAGGACATGTAAACCACTCTGCCGACCAGGGCTGCGGCAGCGTAGAGGCCGGCGGCCTCCGCGGCGAAGAAGTGCTTCACCAGAATGATGTCTACATTGTTGATCACCACCTGGCCTACGAAGAACACAATCGCCTGGATGCCTTCCCCGAAGGATGCCGGTAAGCCGGGTTCGGGTGCCGCTTCCAACTCGCGCCCGGGGTGCCCGAAGATGTACGCCGCCACCTCTGAGGCCGTAACCGCCGCAATTGCGCCGTCCACTCCCAAGCCAAAGTGGATCAGCAGAAACGCGCCCCCGAGTTTGACCACACCTTCGATGATGTAATTCCAGGCCAGGCGGCGGAAGGCGTAAATCCCCTGCATGCCTCCACGGCGCACTCCCAGGGGAATGTAGAAAGCAATGCCAACGGCTAGAAGGATGACCAGCGTGGGCGAGTGCAGGTTGAGGTAAGCAGAAATCGGTTTGCTGGCCAGAATCAACAGGGCAGCGATGCCGATGCCGAACACCCAGGCACGCCGCCGCAGGCCCAGGTACACGGCCACCTTGGCCCCACTGGTCTCATTCCGGGCGACGAACTTGGCGCAGACCAGCTGGAACGACAGGGTTATGCAGGAAATCAGCATCAGCAGCGTGTAAACGGCCGCCGCTTCACCGAAGGCAACAGGGCCCAGCAGACGGGCCACTCCCACGTTGTAGAAAAGGTTAAGCAGGCTTACCAGGGCCGAACCGATCAGCAGAGTCAGGCTGCCGCTCACGATGCGGCCCTGAGTGCCTCGCGAGCGCCGCTGGATGGCGCTCTGTACTTGCTCGGCTATGGCATTAAGTCGGGGCATGGTTACAGCCAGCTCTCTCTTCGTCGCACCTAGAACAACGACAATTGCACCACCGGTACGATGGTGGCTCCGTGCGAAAAGTGGTAGAACTCCTGCTGCTGCACCCCGAAAGAGATCCGAAATGGGTACGCTACCGGCACATCTCCGTTGCCGGAATTGAGCATTTGCCGCACGGGCCTAACGTATGAGACGAGGAATCGGCTCTCCACGTTGTCATAGAAGTGCATGCCCTGCCCGCGTGAGTAGGCGAACTCACCCTGCGCCGACCAGTGGCTGCTCGGCCGGTATTCGAAGCGGAAGCCCGGACGCATTGCCTGTGCCAGAGCAAACTGGCTGCCCTGGACCCTCCAGGCCCGCAGGTAATCGCCCAGGATGCCGAAGCTCAGCTTTTCACCAAACTTATGCTGAATGCCAAACCGCGTGCCGGTCTCGTAGTACTCCACAATGCGCGGGCGGAAAAGCAGGTCGTCGCCCGAATACTCGGTGAACAGCGAAGTCCGGCCCCAGGGCCGCCCCACAGTGAAACCGATTGTGCCTCTCAGCTCTCGTGAATGCAGAGGTAGTTCGGTGAAAGGCCCGGTTTCGTGCATCGCGCTGGCCTGCACCGAAATCCAGTTAAAGAACGATGACGTTGACATGTACACGAACTGGCGGAACAAGTTCTGGTTCATCGCGAACGGTGCTTCCGTGTCGCGGCGCACTGTGAACTGCACCCCAGGGTTGAAAGCGATGGTGTTTGAGCCCAGGCGCAGCACGGGATTAATTCCTGTGTTGAACGTGGTATCGAAAGTATTGCGGTGCTGGATGAGCAGCTCGCTGGGGAATGACAGCGTGCCGTAATCGTTGCGCTCTTCCGTAAACCCGGTGATGGTCGGCAGCCCGCCAATGTGCAGCTTGTAGCCGGCGTCCAGCTTGGTCTCAATCGAGTGTCGCGGAGTGGGCAGCAGCGCCGGGTTATGAACCGCCAGTAGTTTCGCGTCCAGCTGGTAAATGTTGATGTCTTCAAAAATGGGCTGCAGCGAGGCGTGCGGCAGCACGTTGACGTTATCAGTGATCGGCCTGCCCTCCTGCCCCGCAACATCCAGTTCGGAGCGCTCCGCATTCTCGTCGTTCATTGCCAGGCTGTCGGCCTGGGCGAAGGCCATCAGAGCGTCCGGCAGGTTCTGTTGCTGCCTGTAGACATTGGCCTGCGCCATCATGTAATCGAAGTTGTGCTCGTAGTCGGTGGAATTACCCAGGCTGGCCAACTCCGCCTGTGCATTTTGACTGTGCCCCTGGGCCAAGTCGGCATTGGCCATGCCGATGGCAATGATCGTGGCATCGGCGCCCGCCATTTTTGCGCGCTGCAGGTATTGCCGGGCCAGGTCGTAGTCATGGGTCTGCAGGAAAATATTTGCCGCCTGCACCAGGTCATCGGAGGTGACAGGCTCGGCCTCCCCGATACGGGCTTCGGCAAATCCCAGGCTTACCTGCTGGCGGGCGTCGTCAAACCGTCCGTCGGTGGCAAATACGCGGGCAATCGCCAGGCGCGCTTCCACCCGTTCGGCGTCCGGCGCAGTCAGCGCCCGCGCGAAGCGTTGCATGGCGGCATCACGGTCTCCAAGAGTTAGAAGCGCATCTCCGGTGTCCAGCAACACGCCCGTCTGGTCGCTGCCTGTGCGCTCGGCCGCCTCGATGTAGCGGAAGGTCTGCTGGCGATCGTGCAGCCGCGCATAGTTATGCGCCATTTGCGCGTAGATGAATGGATCCTGCGGCGAAAGCGCCAATGCCTGGTTCAGCCCATCAATGGCCTCCCGATAGTGGCGCATGTGGTAGAGCGTTTCCGCCAGCGAGAGGTGGATCTGCAGATCGTCGGGTGCGTACTTCAGGGCCGCCCGATACTCTTTTACCGAGTCCGGCAATAGCAATTGCTGCCGGTAAGCGCCTGCCAGTGCGAGGTGCGTGGCCTTGGAATCGCCGATATAGCGCTCCGCCAGCTTGGTTTCCTTCACTGCCGCTTCGGGACGGTGGAGTTGAAGGTTGGCGTAAGCCAGGCCCAGGTGCGCCTCGCCATAATCCGGCTTGAGGCGGATAGCCTTCTGGAAATCGGCGGCAGCTTGATGCGCGTTCTGCACGTCGTTGAGGACAAAGCCGCGATTCACCAGCCCTGTGGCCATGTTCGGGTCCAGTTCCAGGGCATGGCTGAAGTCATCCACCGCCTCGGTCAACATCTCCGAATGAGTGTGCACGTACCCAGCGATCAGCCACAGGTCTTTTTCCTTCGGCAGGATTGCTTGATACGCCTCCGCCAGGCGCAGGGCCTCATCGTAGTGGCCCATGTAGAGCAGGTCGTAGGCGAGGTACACCGGAGCTTCGCGGTCCCGCGGCAGCTTTTGGATAACCTGCCAGCCCAGCTTGGCCGATTCGGCGTAATTACCCGTCCAGGTCAGGTAGCGCTCGTGCTCGCGCATGACCTCAGGGTTCTGGTTCATTCTGTCATTGGCTCGCTCCAGCCATGTTTTCGCCAGGGGCAGCTGGTGCGATTCCAGTGACGCATTCGCTCCGCCCGCCACGATCAGCGGGTTAGTTGCGTTCAACTTGTACGCCTTCTCGTATTCCTGCAGGGCGCGTGGATACTGGCTGAGCGCGGTGAACAGGTCGCCCAGGCCGAGATACGGCTCATAGGAATTGGGATAGTACTTGACCGCGCGCAGCAGGTAATTTTGGGCTCCTTTAGGATCGCCCAAGTCGCGCATGAGATAGCCTAGCGAAATCAACGCGTAGCGATTGCTGGGGTCCGCCTGCAGGGTTCGCAGATACATCTGCCGCGAATCCTGTTTGCGTCCCATCTTCCACAGCAGGCTGGCGTATTGCAGGCTGATGTTGCTGTTCCTGGGATCAAGGGAGAGCGCCTCGCTCATGTCCTTGTCTGCGGCTTGCAGGTTGCCCGTATCGGTCTCAATGGCGGCACGCAAACGCAGGAATTCCGGCCGCTCCTGCCCCTGCATGTTGACCTGGCTGATTTCGCGGGCAGCGAGTTGCGCCTGCTGCTCGGCGGCGGCTTCGTTGTTATCATCGCGGTAGAGCTGTGCCAGAGTCATCCGCAGTTCGATGGGGTAGAGAATGCCTTCCTGGGGCGATTGCGGAACCGCCTGCACCGCGCGGTTATATTCGCTGATCGCTTCCGGCGTTTGGCCCTGCAGGCGCGCGATGTCGCCGCGCAGCGCGAAAATCCGGTAATGGTTGGGATCTATGGCCGCGGCACGATCCAAAAATTGCTTCGCCTGCGCCAATTGGTTGTCATTCACCAATGCCTGAGCCGCCGCAATCTGCAGCGTTAGCTGCTTGGGCTGCGCATCTGCGGCCCGTGCGTAAGTGCGCGCCGCATTGTCAATCTGTCCGCCCAATTGATAGGTGTAGGCCAGTTCCGCCAGGTAACTGGGGGTGCGCTGGCGAATCTGCAACAGCGTGGCAATCGCATTCTTGTAATCGTGATTGTCGCGATAAAAGCCGGCCACTGAGCGCAGCACGTCGGGATCGTTGGGAGCGCGGCTTTTAGCGCGCAACAGCATCTGCTGCGCCTTGCTCTGCTCGTTCAGGCGGAGATACGCCTTGGCCAGCAGTAAATCGCCCCGCGCGCTGGGCTGCAGGGCATCGCCGCGCTGCAGCATGGGCAGGGCTTTCTGCGGGTCGCCCGAATCCAGAAACAGTTCGCCTGCCAGCAGCAGGTCGTTGGCGCTGTGGGGATTAGCCGCGATCACCTTCTGCAGCAGTTGCTGCGCTTCCGCGGTCTTGCCCATGCGAACGTAAGTTTGCGCCAGTCCTGAAAGTCCCTGGATGGACGAGGGCCGCAGTTGCAGCCCATGGTTGTAAGCATCCACAGAAGCGGCCTCGCGTCCCGCCATGCGCGCGGCGTAACCGTAAGCGAACCAAAGGTCAGGGTTTTGCGGAGCGGCATTGGCCGCTCGCTGGGCAAAATCAGCCGCCTGCGAGTACTCGCCCCTTCGCATGGCATCCTGCGCGGCCCGGGCTACGCGCGCCACCTGAATGCTGGCGCCCCAGCCAATTCCCTGCTGAGATCGCGCCCATGGCGCCGCCTGCTTTTGTCCCTTCTTGTGGGGAGCGCCCGGCGAGGGCTGCGATTGCCCGTTCACATCAAAGGTCTGTGCCGGACTTTTCGTGGCCGCCAACAAAATGGCGCACGCAATGATGGCAATCTGAATCCTCACACATTCACCAGGATCGTCAGAGATTCGTCCCCTGAAGCGGCAGGCAAGCAGCTTTCCAACTGCTCTGATGCGATTCGTCGCAAAAAAGGGGGTACCGGAAATCGCCTGTAGCAGCAGTTCTCAATTGCGGCACAGCGGTTCACATGGTTGGAATCCAGCTCTCCTCTCAACCTTGCCGGCTACCAGCTTGGCGGAACCGGCCATGCCGCCTGCATTTATATGTCAAAGCAGGCGCAGCTCCGGTCAACCAAATTACCCGCTTTCGGAATCCTAACTGCTGCTCAGGTTTCGGAGGCTGTCTTGGCTACAACTCTCGGACTTACCACGGAGGCCCCGCGCTTCCAGAAGGAACCCCAGCGCCGCGGCGCTCCCCTGTATGCCATTGTGCTGCTGGCCCTGGCTATCCACGGTCCGCTGCTGTTCATGCAGGTGCAGGCCAATTCCTTCGACACTAATTTCCACATCTTCTTCGCCTCGCACTATGCCCAGCATTGGTGGAATCCCTGGAACCAAAAGTGGTTTGCCGGTTTTTCTCAAACCACCTATCCGCCTTTGGAGCACCAGTGGATGGCTCTGATTTCCCACGTCATCGGCCTCAATA
>DATJFA010000495.1:0-2342 GCA_035496015.1 Terriglobales bacterium
TGCAACATCTTTCTTTTGGAGTTTGCTGCCATTCTCGCTGGCCAGCGACGCCAGCGGAAACACCATGCTAATCATTCCCGCTAATGCTAAGACTCTCAGAATCTTCATCCATGCTCCTCCCCTGAAACGGGCGGGTACGCAGGCGACGGCCTTCCCCGCTCGCCGGGATCCCTGTCCCGCTCAGCTCAATATGTATTTGTTCGACATTGGCAATGATGCGGAGCCCAGCTACGCAGGTTGCCCAGTTGTTTCAGGACAGGAACAAAACACAGGGCGAGATTTCAAATGTCAAGAGTTTACACGTCTTAACGGAGGGAGAGTTGGACGGCACGGCCAGGATTGCGCAGCCTGTGAAACTTGTGAAACCTGCGAAACCTTGAAACTTCCTCTTGCGCTATCCTGATTTCGACATGGCTGCGCCATCTCCCATCCGCCGTGGCTTTGAGGCTATCGCCCGCGAGCCCGCTCTTCCTATGGCGGAAATCACCTGGCGCTGGTGTTGCGCCGCCGCCGGCAGCTTTGTAGCCATGGTCGCCTTACTGGAGTATCTGAATTCCATTCCCGTTTCCTGGCGCGAGCGGCTGATGGTTGAAAGCAGTGATCCGCTGCTGGCCTTGGCGGCCGTGGCGCATGCCTTGCGCGGTAGCGCCCTTCGTTTCGACTTGGGTGTGATCCTGGCCGCGACCGCCGTCGCCGTTCTATGGATGCTCGGCTCCGCTCTCGGCCGCTTGGCGACTCTCAGGGTTCTGCTGCCGCAGGCGAACAGCGCAGCCTATGGCTCGCTTTTGGGCTTGAGCTTTCTTCGCGCCGCGCTGTTCTGGGCTGCGCTGCTGGCTGCCGCTGCCGCGCTCATCTTGGCCGGCTTCGCCAATCCTGGCGCTCCCAGCCTGGTTGTGGCCGCCGGCTTATCCGCCTGCGTGTGGCTGGTGTGGGCCCTGCTGAATTGGCTGCTCTCACTGGCTGCCATTTTTGTTGTGCGCGATGGAGAAGATACGTTCGGGTCCATCACTGCAGCGGTGAATTTGGTCCGCAGCGCAGTCGGGGAAATGGTGCTCACCAGCCTGCCCTTTGTGCTGTTGCACTATGTCGCTATGGCAGCCGCTGTGGCTGCGGGGATCCTGATTGCGGATGTGATGGCGCGGGTTTCTCCCGTGGGCGCGTGGGCTCTCCTGGCCATCGCCGCGGGATACTTTGCCTACGCCGACCTGCTTTACATTACCCGGCTGGCGGCCTATGTCTCTCTGGCCGGTGGAGAGACGGCCGTGCCCGCAACAGAATCGCTTGCCGCTCCGGAGCCCCCGAGCGGCGCCAACGTCCAGCTTCCAATTGCCCGCAGCCCATTACCGATTGCAGACTCGTGAACGCTGACGCCTCAGTTTTCCTTTACACTACTACCATCCCTCTGGCACATTAGACCGTGGAAGCCCAATCAATCGTCGTCCTCGACTTCGGCGCCCAGTACTCACAGCTGATCGCGCGCCGCATCCGCGAACAGAACGTCTTCTCCGTCGTCCTGCCCTGCACCGCGGCCCTGGATGAAATCAAAAGCTACGCTCCCGCGGGCATCATCCTTTCCGGCGGCCCCAGTTCGGTGTACGACCAGGACGCTCCCGCGGCTGACCCCCGGGTCTTCAGCCTGGGTCTGCCCGTGCTCGGCATCTGCTATGGGCTCCAGCTCATGACGCACGTTCTGGGCGGCAAAGTGCGTCCCGCCGATAAGCGCGAGTATGGACACGCCACAGTGGAGATTCTGGATGGCTCCCGCCTCTTCACGGGTTTGCCCAAGGTGCTTTCGGTCTGGATGTCGCATGGCGACACGGCCATGGAGCTGCCCCAGGGCTTCCGCCTGATCGGCAAAACCCCCAACGCGGTTGCCGCCATCGAGAACCCGGAAAGGAAGATGTTCGCGGTCCAGTTCCATCCTGAAGTTCATCACACCACGCTGGGCACGGAAATCCTGAAGAACTTCGCCCTCGAAATCTGCGGCGTTACTCCCAATTGGACCCCGCAGCACTTTGTGGACGCCACCGTGGCCCAGGTGCGAGAAACCGTCGGCACCGAAGGGCGCGCCATCTGTGGCCTCTCCGGCGGCGTGGACTCCTCGGTGGCCGCCGTGCTGGTGCATCGCGCCATTGGCGACCGCCTCACCTGCGTTTTCGTTAATAATGGCGTGCTACGCAAAAACGAATTTGAGAAGGTTCAGCAGAACCTGCGCGACAAGCTCGGCCTCCACCTGGTGGCGGTGGACGCCTCCGAACGCTTCCTCTCGCGTCTGGCCGGCGTCACCGACCCTGAAAAGAAGCGCCACATCATCGGTAACGAATTCATCGCTATCTTTGAAG
>DATJFA010000496.1:0-2118 GCA_035496015.1 Terriglobales bacterium
CGACAATTACTCCCTGGTGAACGGCGAAATGCTGGATTACTTCTACACCAACCTGGAGATTATTCGCCGGCTGGGCCTGGAAACGGGCACGCCGTTCTGGAACTGTATTTTGGCGAACGCGCATTTCAACTACATGGAGCCGTCGGACGCCACGTTCAATCTACAGGTCTATAGCACGCTGGCATATGGGGGCCGCGGCATTCAATACTTTACTTACTTCGCTCCCGAGATCGGCAACTACCGGCTGGCCGCCATCGACCAGTTCGGCAACCGCACGGCCACCTGGGACATGCTGCGGCGCATCAACAACCAGATTCACGCGCTGGCGCCGACGGTGATCCGGCTGCGCAGCACCCGCGTGTACCATTACCCCGACGTCCCGGAGCAGGGCCAGCCGCTCTCCGCGAGCGAGCTGATCACGCATGTGGAGATGACGCAGCGCTACGTGCGGCCCCCCGTCGCCGGACGATTTCTGATCGGGGAGTTCGCCGATGGGGCTAACCGCCGCTATTTTCTGATCGTGAACAAGGACCTCAAGAATTCCTTCCAGTTCCGGATTGAACTCAAGCAGGAGGGCCGCAAGCTGATCCGGGTCTCACCCTACTCGGGCCAGGAAGAAGCCTTCGGCCGCGAAATGGACTGGCTTGCGCCGGGAGCGGGAACCCTGTTCCGCGTCGAATAATCCCTCACTGGGGCTTCGAGTCCGGCAGGACAAAGAGATAGGCCACGATCTTTTCCATTTCCGATGGCGTAAAACGGCTGGGCGGCATGATGCTGCCCGGCGAGAGAGCCTGTGGATTGCGGAAATGATCCTCTACCCACTGCTGCGCACGGCGCTGCTTCAGGCCATTGAGCGGCGGACCCAGCTTGACCCCCACGCCGTTCACCAAGTGGCAGGAGCCGCACTGGCTTTTCTGATAAATCAGGGCGCCCTGGACGGCAAAATCCGGTGCCGATTGCAGCGCTTCTGCATTCTGCGGATTGAGCTTTAGCAGAAAAGCGGCGAGCGTGTTCAGCTGCGCATCGCTCAACTGGATGGCCGGCATGGCGCTGCCGGGCACCATGGCCGCGGGCCGCTTGAAATGCTGGATCATCCAGGAAGCGGACTTGTGAATGCTTGCGGCGGCAAGGTCCGGGCCGATCTTGGGCTTCCCGCCGCCCACAGTGTGGCAACTGCTGCAGTTCTCCAGGCGGAAATATCCAATTCCGGCCAACTCGACCGGCGAGAGCTGCAACCAGTCGGTGGGCTGCGAGAAGTCGATCTGGGTGCCGATGGCGGGTTTGGGCGTGGTAACGACGGCGGCTGCCGTCAGGCCGGCCCAGCCGATAGCGGCGAGCGCGACGAGCCCTGAGGCAAGGGTTCGCTGGGTCACTTTGCGGATGCGGCCGCGGTCGGCGAAAGGCACAAGCAGCAACGCCAGAACGGCAAGGGTGGGCAGCACAACACTTCCCACCACCTCGAGCGGTCCCTCAAACAGCTTGAGCGTCTGGAACAGGAACAGGAAGTACCACTCGGGGCGCGGGATGTAATTCGTGTCGGTGGGATCGGCGAGCTGCTCGAGCGGCACACGCACCGCGACGGCCATCACGAACAGTATCGAGAAGGCAACGAAGATGGCGACGGTGTCCTTGAACACCTGCTGGGGGAAAAATTTCTTTGTGGGCCGCAGGTCGTCACCGGGTTCAGGCGCAACACCGTGCTTCCGCACCAGATAAACATGGACCGCAATCAGCAACAGCGTTGCTGGGGGCAGCAGGAGCACATGCATACCGTAAAAACGCGCAAACGTGACGACGCCAACTTCCCCCTGGCCGCCAAGAAGGCGGACAAGATAAGGGCCGAGAAGCGGAGCCTGGGCGGCAATCTGCGTGGTCACTACAGTGCCCCAGTAGGCGCGGTTGTCCCAGGGCAGCAGGTATCCGGTGAGGCCATACGCCAGCGTGAGCAGCAGCAACACCACGCCCACCATCCAGGTGGCCTCGCGAGGCTTCTTGTACGCGCCGTAGAGAAAGACCTGCGTCATGTGGAGCACGACGATGACGATCATCATGCTCGCGCCCCAGTGGTGCAATCCGCGCATCAGGCGCCCGCCCGTGACCTCGGTCAGGATGTAGCGG
>DATJFA010000497.1:0-11415 GCA_035496015.1 Terriglobales bacterium
CTTATCATAACGAGCCGCTTTGTACACGCGGCTCATGTCAATCGAGTCGGCCTCCACGATGGGGCTGATGGAATCGTAGAAGTAGAGGTGAGTGCCGCCGGTCAGGCGCGCAATTTCCTGGGAGAGCGCCTCGGAAGTGAGCGGGCCGGTGGCGATGATGGTGATGCCTGTGCTCTCATCAATCCGCGTGACCTCTTCGCGGCGCACCCGGATGAGCGGCTGGCACGAGACCGCCTCCGTTACCGCCGCGGAAAATGCCGTGCGGTCCACCGCCAGCGCGTGTCCCGCAGGCACGGCGCACTGGCGCGCCAGATTCATCAGCAGCGAGCCTGCCCGGCGCATCTCCTCTTTCAGCAGCCAGGGCGCGCTGTTTTCGGCATCAGACTTGAGGGAGTTGGAGCACACCAGTTCGGCGAAATCCGCGGTCTGGTGCGCGGGCGTCGACTGTGCCGGGCGCATTTCATAGAGCTCTACCGGAACTCCGCGAGCCGCGATCTGCCAGGCTGCCTCCGATCCAGCCAATCCTGCGCCGATGATCCGGATTGAGTTCATTGACGATTGATGATTGAAGACTGAAAACCGGCTCGTCTTCCACAAATGTGGTAGCAGTTCGGAGTAGAAGCTACGTCCGCGCCAATAGCCGACAGCCGAAGGCCGACAGCCAACTACGAACTACTAACTACCGCCGACTTCTATCATACGGACTGCATTCTCCGAGGAACTCCCCGGTAAACAGTGTCTTGGCGTCATGCTGAGGCGGCTTTAGCCCCGAAGCATCTCGCGTGCACTGCGACTTTAACATTGATGCGAAATGCCTTCGACTTCGCTTCAAGGAATCATCCGTGTGATCTGCGCTCATCTGCGGTAACTGAAGTTAAAGGATTTCCCGCTGGTCGCCAACCCGGCGCGTGACCCGCTCCCGATCCAGATACTCCAGCAGGGGAATTGCGTATTTCCGGCTCACCCCCGTCAGGTCCTTGAACTCGGCCACTCCGATCTTCGCCGACTTAGCCTTGTATGCGTTCACCCGCTGCCGCAATTCCTCCAGCGCACGGCGGTGAAACACCAGGTCATCGGAAATTTTCACTAGCACCTTATCGCGTAGCAGCAGCGTGACGATTTTTTGCGCAGTCGCTTTATCCACCCGTAGCCCGGCCAGCACGTCTTTGAGGGCGGGCACCTTCAGACCGGCTCCGGAGAACGCCTGCTCGATGGTGCGCTTGGACTCTGCTTCTTCATCTTTGAATACCAGGCTGCGACCGGCTGACCGCACCTGCTCGCCGGTGACGGCAAGCTTTTTCTCTCTCAGCAGCGCTTCCAGAACGGCGCCGAACACCTCAGGGCTGAGCCCCAGTTTCTCCCGTAACTCCTCCTTGCTGATGCCTGCCACCAGCGGGTTGGCGCGATGGAACTCTTCCACCGCCGCCAGCGTCTCGCGTTGCGCCTGGGAAAAAGCCTCCTGCGCCATCAGCACATCGCCGAAGCGCAACAGTTTCCCTTGCAGCGACGCCGCCTTCGCCTCGACCAGCGCCTGCCGCCAGCCCGTCTCCGCCACCGCATCACCCAGGGCCAGCCCCGCTTGGCCGCGGCGTGCCACCCGCGCCGCCAGGATCTCCGGCGCCGTTCCATTGGCCAGTACCGGCAGCAGCGTCTCCGCATTCGCTTTAGCGCCTTTACCCGCCAGAGGCGCGGCATCCCGCACCGTTCCGCCTCCTATGGTCACCATCGGCGAAAACTGGCGCAGGATGAAGCGGTCTCCCGGCAGCAGCAGCATGGGCTCGGCGGTGCGCAGTTGCGCGAAGCCCGACTGCCCCGGTGCCAGCTGCTTTCCGCCGTATAGAACCACCTCAGCAACCGTCTCGGCGGTGTACGCATGCAGGTGAACACGGGCGCGGTCTTTCAGGGGGCGAGCCGAGGGCAGCAGCGCCAGGGAAACATCCGTGCGGCGGGTGGTTCGAAACGTGTTCGTCGGCGCCAGCATCATGCCGCGCGCCAACTCCTCCTTGCTGACGCCTGCCAGGTTGAGCGCCGTGCGCTGACCTGCCGTGGCCCGTTCTGCCGGCTGCCCATGCACCTGCGCCCCCCGCACTCGCACCCGGCGTTGTCCCGGAAAAAGTTCCAACTCTTCTTCCTTGGCGATAGTCCCCGCCAGCAGTGTGCCCGTCACCACCGTGCCGAATCCCTTCATCACAAAGACGCGGTCAATGGGCAGGCGAGCCAGCGCGTTGGCATCGCGCTGGTGCGTTCCGCCTGCGGCCTGGACCAGTTCCCGCTTCAATTCCTCCAGGCCAGCACCGGTTTTTGAGCTCACCGCCAGAACGGGCGCGCCCTCCAGAAACGAGCCCTGCAGAAAGTCCTCCACCTCCAGTCGCACCACCTCCAGCGTGTCGCGGTCCACCAGGTCGGACTTGGTGAGCACAGTGATGCCGCGTTGGATGCCCAGCAACCGGCAGATATCGAAGTGCTCGCGGGTTTGCGGCTTGATGGATTCGTCAGCGGCAATCACCAGCAGCACCAGGTCAATGCCGCCCACGCCCGCCAGCATGTTGCGCACAAAGCGCTCATGCCCGGGCACGTCCACGAAGCCAAGGCGCAGCATTTCGCCGCCGGGTGAGGGCAGCTCCAGGTGGGCAAAGCCAATGTCAATGGTGATGCCTCGCCGTTTTTCCTCTTCCAGGCGGTCGGGATCGGTGCCCGTCAGAGCCTTCACCAGCGCCGATTTGCCATGATCTATGTGTCCCGCCGTGCCTACAATGACGGACTTCATCGCTGCCATCATAAAGGCCCTGGGCAGGAAATTCGAAGCTCTCCTTCTTGAGCCTGCCCCGCCCCTCGTGGGATAGTAGGCGCTGCATGGCCGACCGCCTGATCACCGTAGCCAGCTTCCGTGACCTGCCTCAGGCTCTGCTGGCCAAAGGGGCGCTCGATTCCACCGGCATCCCCTGCTTCCTGGCCAACGAGAACATCGTGCGGCTGGATTGGCTGCTGGCCAGCGCTGTGGGCGGCATTCGCCTGCAGGTGCCGGAAGGCGATGCCGAGAAGGCGCTGCAGATATTGAACGACGGCATCCCCGCCGTGTTCTTTTCGGAAGAGGGCGAGCTTTACGAGCAGCCGCAGTGCCCCAGCTGCGACTCGCTCAACATCTCCTACCAGGACCGTAACCGCTGGGTGACGTTTCTTTCCTGGCTCATGCTGAGCATACCCCTGCCGTTTCCAAAGGAACTGCGCTGGGTGTGCCAGAAGTGCGGCTACGAGTGGGAGGCGGATGAACCCGCTGCTTGAACCATTAGGGTGCCCAGGGAACCGCTGGTTGACGGTCCCCTGAGCGTGTCCCGACTAGTATCAGGACATCAGTACTTATCCCTCTTTGATGCGGCCTGGACACGGCTGGTTTGCGACTAGGCCGTGGAGGCTGAAATTATCGTTGCGCACTCCTGGCCCGGCGAAAAGCTCCGAGTTCCTTCGGGACCAGGTTCAGCTTAGGCCGCCTTCCGGCGGCGCCTCGTTTTTGCTTTGCCTGGACTCGCCTTGCGGCGCACGACCCGCGTCTCCACTGCCGCGCCTGGGTATTCGCGCACGATCCGACGGCGGGGAACCACCGCGACTTCTTCCACAATTTCGCTTTCCCCCGGCTCCTCGCCGAATAGGTTTTTCATGTAATTTTGCCGGCACTGCTCGCGGCAGAAGTGCACCGCCAGGTAGGCCGGCGCCCGGGACTCATCCCAGTGCGGCAGGATGGTCACCTCGCGCCGCGCTGCCGTCACTCCTATGTTCTCGGCCGCAAATCCCAGAATCCAGGCTTCGTCTTGCTGCTTTAGCCGGCGGCAGAAATCGCACTCGTAGCGAACCATAACTTGTTCTCCTGTGAAGTTAGATTCCTCTGCTCCAGAGCCATGATGCCCGTCCTGTGCTGCGCGCCCGCTCTCCTGACTCGACTACCTGTGCGGCGGCAGGTAAGCTAAGTAGTTTGGCCGACGGGGAGGAACAGGCATGCGGGACGCGGTCCGGCGGCTGTGGCCGGAACTTGACTGGATTCAGGACGCCAAGCTGCGCGACCAGGTGGCACAAACCTGGGTTCGCGCCTTCGAGTTGAGTCCGCTGAAGCCGGAAGACTTGGAACGCATCCCCTTCACCCTCTTGGTTCCGAACTGTCCGGTCAGCTTCATGGAGCATAAGCGCTGCGTGGTGCACATTGCGCGCCGGGCCGCTGAATCCATGAAGGATTTCATGGGCCGCGCGCTGCCCATCGATATGGACACGGTCATCGCCGGCGCCATCCTGGCTGACGTGGGCAAGTTGCTGGAGTACGAGAACGTGGATGGGCCGGCGGGAAGGCCGGTAACGCGGCAGAGCGAGCGAGGCGAGTTCCTGCGTCACCCTTTCACCGGCGTCGCCCTGGCTATGGAATCCGGCGTGCCTGACCGCATTTGCCACATCGTTGCCGCTCATGCCGCCGAAGGCGACCTGGTAAAGCGCACCACGGAAGCTTACATCGTGCACCATGCCGATTTCATGGCGTATTTGCCGTTCAAGAATTTGAAGAAGTAGCAATTAGCAATAGCACTTAGCATCTGGCCCGTGAGCAGTGGCACCCAACGCAAGGTCCCTCGACTCGTGCTCCCCTCGCAAGCTCGAGTCGGGCGCGAAGCGATTAGTTCGCGCTCGCTCGGGATGACGGGGATGAAGTGAGGACTTGGACCAGGAAAACTGAGAAGTGAGAACCGGCAACTGAGAACTGTTTTATGGCCACTACTCAAACTGCGTCGAAGACAACCGTCACCGCCGAGATGGCGCGCTGGGCCGCGGAACTGAGGTTTACCCAGCTTTCCAAGGACGCCGTCTATCAGGCCAAGCGCTTCCTGTTGGACTCGCTGGGCTGCGCCCTGGGCGGCTACCAGCAGCATGACGTCAAGATCGCGCTCCAGGTGCTGGGGGAAACTGCCGGCGCCGGCCCTGCCACAATTGTTGGCACGGGCAAGAAGGTGGACGTGGTCTCTGCTTCGCTGGCCAACGCGCTGATGATCCGCTGCATGGATTACAACGACATCTACTGGAAGCAGGACCCGTCGCATCCCTCCGACATCTTCCCGGCGGCGCTGGCCTGTTGTGAGCGAGCCAAAAGTGATGGCCGGGAGCTGATAGTGGGCCTGGTGCTGGGGCATGAATTCGAGTGCCGCTTCTGCGAAGCTGCCTTGCCCGGCATCCGCGAACGCGGCTGGCACCACGCCACACTGACTGCCTTCGTTTCGCCCATCGTGGCGGGGCGCGCCCTGCACCTCGGCTGGGAACAGATTCAGCACGCTATCGGCATTTCTGCCAGCCGCCATGCGACGCTGGGAGCCGTTACCGCCGGCAAGCTGACCATGATGAAGAACACGGTGGACCCAATGGCCACGCAAAGCGGAGTTTTGGCGGCGCTGTTGGCAGAAAAGGGTTACACCGGGCCCGAGCACGTGGTGGACGGCAAGGAAGGATTGGCGCATTGCTTCGGCCCGGAGTGGAAGCTGAGCGTGCTCACCGAGGGCCTGGGCGATTCCTGGCGGATCACGCAATGCGGCATGAAGGCATTCCCCACTGAAGCGCTTACGCACACGCCCATTTCCGCCGTGCTCGATCTGGTGCGCGAGCACGACCTAAAGCCGGAGCAGGTGGAGAAAATTCGCATTCGCTCCCTGGCGCGCGCCGCCGATATTCTTTCCGACCCCAGCAAGTACGACCCGCGCAGCAAGGAGACCGCTGACCACTCGCTGCCCTACGTGATCGCGGCTGCGCTGGTGGACCGCCAGGTCACGCCCCTGCAGTTCGCTCCTGAAAAAATCATGGATTCGGCCATCCGCGCACAACTGCGCAAGGTGGAGGTGGTGGCTGACCCGGAGATTGAAAAGCTATTTCCCGCGCTGCAGCGCGTGATTGTGACTATTCGCGCCACCAGCGGGAAAGAGTTCAGCCAGCAGCTCGATTTTCCCAAGGGCGACCCGCGCAATCCGCTGTCCGACCGGGAAATCGAAGAGAAGTTCGCGGCCCTCGCCGACGCCGTGCTGTCCAAAGCGGCACAGCAAAAGGTGAAGGATGCAGTATGGAGGCTGGAAAAGCTGCGCTCAGTAAGCGAGCTGATGCGACTGCTGAAATCGGATGTACGGCCAGCAAAGCGAGGGCACAAAGGTCCAGCGCAGCAGCGCCGTGGCTGATGTGTCGCCCGTCACAGCAGACAGTTTTTGCTGTATGTCATCCTGAGCGAGCGCGAGCCGAGCTCGCGAGGCGAGCACGAATCGAAGGACCTTGCGTTTTCGTATAGGTCTGAAGCTGAGCTCCTTCGCTGCGCTCAGGATTTCGCCTGCGGGCTCAAACGCCCGCAGAACGGCTCAACTTCGACTCGGACGCGCATTTGTAAGGCGCGTCCTCGCTCAGGATGACAGAGCAATAATGTATTGCCAATACGAGAGTTAGTTATGGCCCAAACGGTGGTTGAAAAAATCGCGCAAGCGCATCTGGCCGAGGGGCCCAACCGTCCACTGCGCGCCGGCGACTTCGTTTCCATTCGCCCGTACCACATCATGACCCACGACAACACTTCCGCGGTCATGAAGAAATTCCAGGGCATCGGCGCCAGGAGAATTCACGATCCGGGCCAGCTCGTGTTCGCTCTCGATCACGACATCCAGAACCAGAGCGAGGATAACCAGAAGAAGTACCGCGCCATTGAGGCGTTCGCGACGCAACACGGTGTGAATTTTTATCCCGCCGGCTCCGGCATCGGCCACCAGATCATGGTGGAAAAGGGATATGTCGTTCCGGGATCATTCGTGGTGGCCAGCGACTCCCATTCCAACATGTATGGCGCACTGGCGGCGGTGGGAACGCCGGTGGTGCGCACCGATGCGGCTGCGGTCTGGGCCACAGGCGAGTTCTGGTGGCAGATTCCGCGCAGCGTGCAAGTGGTGCTGGAGGGCCGGTTGCCCGCCGTTGCCACGGGCAAAGACGTGATCATCGCCCTCTGCGGACTTTACAACCACGACGAGGTGCTGAACGCGGCAGTGGAGTTCACCGGCCCGGGTGTGGCCAGCCTTTCCATGGACGCGCGCTTCACCATTTCCAACATGAGCACGGAGTGGGGCCCGCTGGTGGGCTGGTTCCCCTGCGACCAGGTTACGCTCGCTTACCTGCAGCGAGTGCACGCCGAACTTGCCCGGCAGGGCATTGAGCGTTTCACCGTGCAGGACCTCGAGCACTGGCAAGAGGACCCGCCGCAAGCAGACCCTGGAGCGGCCTACGCCGCGCGCATAACGCTGAACCTCGATGAAGTGACCCCGCATGTTTCTGGTCCGGACACGGTGCAGGTAATGGCCTCACTTACGGAAATGGAACACAAGAAAGTTGCGATCCAAAAAGCTTACCTGCTCTCCTGCGTGAACTCCCGCCTGGAGGACCTGGAAACTGCCGCCCGCGTGGTGAAAGGCAAGAAAGTCGCAGCCGGCGTGAAGTTTTATCTGGGCGCGGCCAGCCGCTGGGTACAGGAGGAAGCCGAGCGCCGGGGAGCTTGGCAGGCGCTGCTGGATGCTGGAGCTATTCCTTTACCCGCCGGTTGTGGGCCATGCATCGGACTGGGAGTCGGGCTGCTGGAGCCCGGCGAGGTGGGAATTTCCGCCACCAATCGAAATTTCAAGGGACGCATGGGCTCGAGGGATGCGCGCTGCTACCTGGCCAGCCCGGAGGTGGTAGCCGCCTCAGCCGTCGCGGGATACATCAGCAGCGTGGAGGGTTTGTGTGGAGACGGGGCTTTGCCCCTTCTGGCCGGGGCAGAGCCTCGGCCCCACACTGGCATTAGGTCCCACACAATCACGCGCCAGTACAGGGAACTTGCTGTCACTGCAGTTGGCAGTTCTGAGAAGGTCGAAATTCTTCCCGGTTTTCCGGAACGCGTACGCGGGCGGCTGATTTTCCTAGCCGCGGACAATATCAACACCGACCAGATTTACGGCAAGGACTACACCTACCGCGACGATATGACTCCGGAGATGATGGCCAAAGTCATCATGGAAAATTACGATCCGCAACTGTCGGTGCAAACCCAGGGCGGCGACGTGTTGGTGGGCGGCTACAACTTCGGCACCGGCTCCAGCCGGGAGCAGGCGGTCACGTCCCTGCAAGCCAAGGGTATTCCCATGGTCATCGCGGCCAGCTTCTCGCAGACCTACCTGCGCAACGCCTTCAACAATGGATTCCTGTGCATTGAAGCGCCGCAGTTGGTCGGACGGCTGCGCGAGCAGTTTGCGTCCCAGCTTAAAGCTGGGCAAAAAACCGTCATGCCCGGCGACAAGGTAGAGGTGGACTTCACTTCCGGCGTTATCACATACCAGGGTGATAAGTTCCACTTCCCACCCCTGGGCAGCGTGCCACAATCGCTAGTTGTGGCGAAAGGGGTGGAGAACCTGGTGGCGAAAAAGCTGGGGTTTAACAATTGACGATGGAAGGTCTTCTAGAATTGACGATTGAAGATTTACGATTGACGATTGAAGAACCCTCCGCTGCGAGCCCGACGGCAATAGGGGAACGCCATGACCGTAAGCGCGGACGAATTACGGAAACGTACTAAGGCATTTGCAATTCGAATCATACGGCTTTGCCGCTCATTGCCGAACACGTCGGAGGCGCGGATTATTGGCAACCAGTTGTTGCGGTGCGGATCGTCGGTTGGCGCAAACTACCGTGCAGTATGTCGGGCGCGGTCTCGTGCTGATTTCATTTCGAAGGTCGGCATCGTGGTCGAAGAAGCGGATGAAGCCGTCTTCTGGCTGGAATTGCTGGTTGAAAGTGGCATCGTACCGACATCAGGCGTGACATTGCTTATAAAAGAGGCTAACGAATTGCTCGCAATTTTCGCCGCGTCGCAATTAACGGCAAAACAGCATGCGGCCTAAGATTTTCAATCGTCAATCGTAAATCCACAATCGTCAATCTTCGGAGAACTCATGTCCAAACCTACCATCGTAACCATGCCCGGCGACGGCATCGGTAACCAGGTGTTGCCGGAAGCCATTCGCGTGCTCAATGCCGTCGGCTTTCAAGCGGAATATATTCACGCCGATATTGGCTGGGAGTGCTGGATCAACGAAGGTAACGCCCTGCCGGAGCGCACGGTTGAACTGCTGGCCAAACACAAGCTCGGCCTGTTTGGTGCCATCACTTCCAAGCCGAAGAAAGAGGCGGATGACGAGCTCAAGCCCGCGCTGCGGGGCAAGGGCCACACCTACTACAGCCCAATCGTGACCATGCGCCAGCGCTTTGGCCTGGATATATGCCTGCGCCCCTGCGTCGGCTTTCCTGGCAACCCGCTGAACTTTGTACGCAAAAAGCCGGGCGGCGGGTACGAGGAGCCTCAGGTCAATGTGGTCGTCTTCCGCCAGAATACCGAGGGCCTCTACGCCGGCGTGGAGTGGACCAACCCGCCAGAACAGGTACGCGCCGCTTTCGCCACACATCCCAAGTTCAAGCCGTTTCAAAACGTGAAGGGCGAGGACTTGGCGGTTTCGTTGCGCATCATCACCCGCCCCGCAGCGGAGCGTATTTGCCGCGCCGCCTTCGATTACGCCAGGAAGTTCAGCTACAAGAATGTAACCATCTGCGAAAAGCCCAACGTGTTGCGCGAAACCAGCGGCCTGATGGAAGAGGTAGCCAAACAGGTGGCCAAAGATTATCCCGGCATCCCGCTGTGGTCCACGAATATTGACGCGCAAACCATGTGGCTGACCAAGAATCCCGAGGACTACGGCTGCATCATTGCCAGTAACCTGTTCGGTGATGTGATCTCGGACGCGTTTGCCGGGCTGGTAGGCGGGCTGGGCTTCGCCGCCTCCGGCAACATCGGCAAAGAAGTGGCCGTGTTCGAGCCCACGCACGGCTCGGCGCCGAAATATGCGGAGCTGAACCCGCCCATCGTCAATCCTATCGCCATGATTCTTTCCGCGGCCATGATGCTCGACCACATCGGCCAGCGCGACAAGGCTCAACGGGTGCGGGCGGCGATTGCGGAGGTAGTCCGCGAAGGCAAAGTGCGCACTTACGATATGATGCGCATTCCCGGCGGGCCCAAGGCTATCTCGCAGCGTGCGGCCTCGACCACGCAGATGACGGAGGCGATTCTGGCCAAGCTGGAGCGGGCCAGCGAAACGGCCGGCGCTGCCGACTAGTTGTCCCATGAGCATTGCCGATTCTGAAACTTTGAAACTTAGAAACCTTGAAACTGGTTTTACATGAAAACCAATCAGCGCATGGAGGCTCTTTACCAGCAGGTTCGCCAGGATAAGCTTGACGACCCCAAGACGCTGAGCCAGAGGCTGCAGCAGTTGCTGGCTTCTGCCTTTCTGGAAGAAGAAGGGTGTGTGTTTCTTGCTCAGCTCCGGGCCCGTGTTCCTACCGTGAAACTGGCTGATTTCCAGGACCGCACTGCCTACGAATGTTATGTCAACCATATTCACGTGGAGGACTACTCGGAGAACGGCGGCTTCCTGCCGCTTCCCATGCTGGGCTACGGCATGGCGGTCGCCCACTCGCTGCATGACCGCCTGGTAAAAGAGCACTCGGGCAAGCACTTCCACGTGATCGTAAATTTCGATGGCGACCACTGCGACGTGCGCTTCCACATTGTGCGTCCGGACGAGGACTGGCTCAATCCCGATCTTGAGGAATACACGCAGGAGGCGCTGGCCGTTCTGGACACCACGCCCATGCGGGAGCAGATATGAGCGGGCCAGCAAAAGCTGAGGTCGCGCGCAGCGCTGAAGCCGGGCACTGGGGCAAGGAGGTGCGCTCCGACCTGCATGTGGCCCTGGAGTTGCGCGCGGAAGGCGGGATTGAGATTGGGCTGGAGTCCCGGGTTGCCGCCTATTACGGCGAAAACATTCTTGCCCAGGCGCGGCAGATGCTTGCGGAATTGGGCGTGCGCGACGCTCGCCTTACGATTCATGATGAAGGCGCGCTGCCTTTCGTGATTGCCGCCCGGATTGAAGCGGCGGTGCGCCGTGCCGGGCTGGGCCCGGACCGACGCGCGCTGCCGGAGCAGGTTCCTCTGCCTCCGCCTGTGGCCCGTGACCGCCTGCGCCGCTCCCGTCTTTACCTGCCGGGCAGCGAGCCTAAGTATTTCATCAACGCCGGCCTGCACGCGCCCGACGCAGTCATTCTTGATCTGGAAGATTCGGTTCACCCGGCCGAGAAAGATGCCGCCCGCGTTCTGGCGCGCAATGCCCTGCGGGCGGTGGATTTCGCCGGAGCCGAGCGCACCGTGCGCATCAACCAGCTGCCGCTGGGCTTGGCCGACCTGGAAGAAGTGATTCCCGAGCAGCCGGATATGGTGCTCATACCCAAGACTGAGCAGGCCGAGCAGGTGGTCGAGGTGGACCGCAAAATCGCTGAACTCAA
>DATJFA010000498.1:0-2561 GCA_035496015.1 Terriglobales bacterium
GAGCCTGACCCGCACAGCACCACCGTGATGGTTTCCTTCACATTCAAATAGCTCGGAGCCCGCTTGTCGCGCGTCGCCGGGAAATTGTCTGCGAGCGCGCAACAATTACTGCCCCCTCGGGTTTGTAACGTGTTTTCTCACCAGCGAAGAAGATGGGCGGGCAGCAGGTAGTGTTCAAATGCCAAGTGCCAAGTCATTGTGTCTCATGCACTTGGAAACATTTTATGCATCTCACGCAGCACAACCGGCATCTACTGTGACCGATGCCGCGCCGCCTTGCTGGCGGCTTCGCGAGGGGATAACAAGAATTTCTGCGGAGGTTGATTTGAGAAAGCTGAGCGCAGTTGCACTGTTATGCGGCCTGTTGTTGCTGGTGGGGTCTGCCTACGGGCAGCAGTTCGACGTGGCCTTCGGCCTGGGGGGCCTTTCCGCGCCTTCAACCACCAGTACCACTCCTAATGGCGTCTCCGTCTCCGAAGGTAGCGGGGTTTATCCCAGCTTCAGCGGCGATTTCCTGTTCCATAAGAACTTCGGTTTGGGTGCTGAAATTGCCTGGCGCGCCACCCAGACAAGATACGCCGGCATCGCTCCCTACCGACCAGTGTTTTATGACGTGGGTGCCGTATACGCTCCCAAGTTCAGCCGGGTGACGCCCGAGTTGTCGGTCGGGATCGGCGCGGAAAGCCTGCGTTTTTACCAGCCCTATTTTGTATGCGGTTTTACCGGTTGTACCAATTACACCAGCAGCAATCACCTGATGGGCGAGTTGGGCGGCGGCCTGCGATTTTACGTCAAGGGACACATGTTCGTGCGGCCGGAGGTGCGGGCTTACCTGATCCGCAACAACGTTGAGTTCAACAGTAACCACGTGATCCGGTATGGCGCGTCCATCGGCTACACCTTCGGCAGCTTCAATCCGTAGACTCGTTTCCGATATGTGTTCTGGGGCCGGACATTGTTCGGCCCCTTTTGCAAGCCTTTAGCTCGGCACCGCGAGCTCATTTGCGCTATGCTTGCGCACGGAGCCATGAAGCCGAAAATTCTCTTGACTTGCGCGCTGCTCGCCTTCTTCCTGGGCCTTGGCCTGCTCATTGCCTCCTGGAACGGAAACTCGTCGGTGACCGCGGCCTGGCCGATCCGTTCCAGTGAAGTGAAGCTAACCGGGAGCGCAAATGGCTGGCGGGCCATGGCCGGAATAGCCAGTCTGCTGCTTTCTCCCATCCTGTTGCTGTGGGGCTTGATCAGCGTGGCCACCGGCGGTCTGCGGCGGCCGCGCAAAGAAGAGCTGCCCGAGCCGCTGCCACAATCTGCACTCGAGGTAAAGCGGGAAAGCACCCGTCCCTAACTTGATATGCTCACTTTTCCGACGGTGAACCCATAGCCTCAACATTCGGTGCTTGCCCAAACGCCTTTTTCAGGAACTGAAGCAACCGCTGGCGGGCATCGAAGCCGTGCCACGGTTCCATGCTTGGCCGGCCTAAGAGCCCGATGGCCAGCGGCCCATGATTGTCGCGCGGGTACTGCACCATCTCCACCGGCACGCCCATCTGGCGGAGCGCCCGGTACATTTCCTGCGACTGCCCCAGCGGATCGGTGGTGTCACCTTCTCCCTGCAGCAACAGGAAGGGCGTGCGGGCGTGGGCGGCGCCAGAAAGCGGGCTCTGCCGCCAGGCGTCGGACATGTGCTCCCAAGGTTTCCCGAAATACCAGCGGTCGTACCAGGAATCGCCTTCGGTGCCGTACTCGCTGAACTGGTCAATCACCGGCGCGCCGCTCACGATGGCCTTAAAGCGGTTGGTTTTGCCTTCAACAAAGCCGGCCATCTCCCCGCCATAGCTGTAGCCGATGAGCGCCAGGCGCTCGGGATCGATGGCGAACTGCTTGAGCACGGTGTCCACGCCGGCCATGATGTCGCGGTAATCGCCGCCACCCAGATCATTCTTGTTGGCGGCTGCAAAAGCCGCGCCCCGTCCCGAACTGCCCCGCGGATTCACCCGCAGCACCGCCCAACCCTGACCGACCAGGAAGTTGGTGAACTGGTTATAGCCGTCGAGCCACGCCCCCAGCGGTCCTCCGTGTACATCCACGATGAGCGGCACGCGGCCTTGCGCCGCCTGCGTCGGCAGGGAGAGCAGCCCGTCAATCGTTCGTCCGTCTAGATTCCAATGCACCACCTGGGTGGCGACCGCGCGCATCGCAGGCGGAGTGAGCGCCGGGGTCGCCAGGGCCCGGCCGGTAGTGCCCAGCTTGTCCGTGTAGTAAAGCGTATCCGGCTGGGTGCTGCTGCTGGCCAGGTAAACCCAACCTGTACGGCGTGCATTGGTATTCAGCCCGCTCACTTCCGGTAAATCAAAATGCAAGACCTCCGGCGATTTTCCGGCTACAAACCGCCCCACAGTAGCCTGCACGTGCGTCTGTATGGAAACCAGAACCGAGCCGTCTGCTGGTGCCAGCGGATCTTCGTATCCCATGCTGCCGGAAAATCCATTGCTCAGGTTGCTCAGAGCGCCGGTTGCCAGAGTGACCTGATATAGGTCCTCGTAACCCGGCGGCGCTTCCTG
>DATJFA010000499.1:0-6332 GCA_035496015.1 Terriglobales bacterium
AGTCGAACGTCTCGGTATTCGCTTCGGGCTTCAACAATCCTCGCGGCCTGAAGTTCGGCCCAGACGGGTATCTCTATGTCGCCGAAGGTGGCGCGGGCGGTGGTCTCTCAACGATTGGTCTATGCGAACAGGCCGCAGGGCCGCCGGCTGGCCCTGGCCCTTACACCGGCGGCTTTTCCGCGCGTATCTCCAAAGTGGATCATAATGGGACCGTATCCACAGTAGTTGACGGCCTGCCTTCCAGCCAGACCTCTCGTGGTTTAGGGAGTCTGGTCAGCGGAGTTGCCGACGTCGCTTTTGTACGCGGCACGCTGTACGCGCTCCTTGCGGGAGCCGGCTGTTCCCACGGTCTAGTGGGCACAACCAACGGGATCATCCGCATTAACAACAATGGCAGCTGGACCCAAATTGCCGATCTCAGCGCCTTCCAGCAGAGCCATCCCACGGCGAATTCTGAGCCCGATGATTTTGAGCCTGATGGCACCTGGTACAGCATGGTGGTAGCACAGGGATTGCTGTACGCGGTCGAACCTAACCACGGTGAGCTCGATGGGATCACGACCAGCGGAATTATCCGCAGAGTCACTGATATTTCCCTTACCCAGGGACACATTGTTCCTACCGCCATCGCTTACGACGGACAAAACTTCTTTGTGAGCAATCTTGATACGTTTCCCATCAAGTACGGCTCATCGAAGATCATGAAGATCACTCCCTCCGGGTACCTCACCACAGTGGCCATTGATTTCACCACCGTGCTGGGATTGGCCTTCGACAGCAAAGGCCGACTCTACGTCCTGGAGAACACGACCGGAAACCCCTTCCCTACCCCCGGTACAGGAAAGGTCGTACGCATCGATGGGAAGAATCGGGTGACCGAAATTGCTAACGGTCTGTTCCTACCGACGGGCATGACCTTTGGACCAGACGGTAATCTATACGTCTCCAACGTCGGCTTCGGTCCGCCGCCGGTCGGGCTCGGAGCGGTGTTGAAAATCGCCGTACCGGCAAACTGAAACCCGTTGTGCGGTCACGGGCGCTGCTACCCTCAGCGGCGCCGTTTTTCTCAGAAGCCAACGGGAATGGCCCCTCGGGGAGTCTAGTTCGGCCGCTAAAGAGCAAAGCGTAAGAAGCTAGCCAGTCGTAACCGGCGGCTTCAATCCAGCTCATAGGCGTGAATTTTGCTCAGCAGGGTGCGGTAGGAGATGCCCAGCTTCTGGGCGGCGTCGTTCTTGTTCCACTTGCAGGCGCGCAGGGTGGATTCGATGCGGGCGCGCTCCGCTTTTTTCTCTTCGGCGCCGTTCTGGCCGGTCAGGCCCAGCTCGGCAGCGTGAATTTCGGCGTCATTGAGGATGGCGGCGCGTTCCATCACATTCTGCAGCTCGCGCACGTTGCCCGGCCAGGGGTGGCGGCGCAGCGCGGCAATCGCGTCGGAAGCCAGCGCCAGGCGCGGCTTGCGCAGCTCGCGGCGGAAGCGCTCCAGGAAATGCTCAGCCAGCAACTCCACGTCATCGCCGCGCTCGCGCAACGATGGAATACGAATGGGAAAAACGGCCAGCCGGTAGTAAAGATCGCGCCGAAACTCGCCCGCTTCCGCCGCCGCTTCCAGGTCGCGGTTGGTGGCCGTGATCACGCGCACATCCACCGTGATGCTGGAAGTGCCTCCCAGGCGCTCCAGGGTGCGCTGCTCTAAGACGCGCAGCAGCTTGCCCTGAATTTCCAGCGGCAGCTCGCCAATTTCGTCGAGGAAGATGGTGCCGCCCTCGGCCATTTCGAATTTGCCCAGCTTGCGCGCATTGGCCCCGGTGAAGGCGCCGCGCTCGTGCCCGAAAAGCTCGTTTTCCACCAGTGTTTCCGGAATGGCGGCGCAGTTGAGCGCCACGAAGGGCTTGTTGCCGCGCGCGCTGAGCTGGTGGATGGCGCGCGCGAACAATTCCTTGCCCGTGCCGCTCTCGCCCAGCAGCAGGACGGTGGTATCGGCGGCGGCAATGCGCTGCATTTCGCGCGCCGCTGCCAGCATGGCCGGATGCTCGCCCACCATGCGGGGAAAGCCGTAGCGCTGCGCGTACTCCTCCTTAAGCACCAGGTTCTCTCGCAGCAGTTGCTGGCGCTCGATGGCGCGGGCCAGCAGGTGCTTCAGGTGCTCCAGATCAATGGGCTTCTGGATGAAGTCGTAGGCGCCATCGCGCATCGCCGCCACCGCATCCTGAATGCTGCCGTAGGCGGTCATTACGATGACAGGCGTGGCGGAGTCCGCCTCCAGCGCCGCCCGCAGCACGTCCATGCCGGTGCCGGAAGGCAGCTTCAGGTCGGTGAGAACGGCGGAGAAATGCTCGCGCTCCAGCGCTTTCAGCGCATCAGCAAGCTGCGCCGTGGGCGTGACCGCATAACCCATGCGTTTGAGCGCATGGGTCAGCATCTCGCGCAGTTCGTCCTTATCTTCGACCAGGAGAATGGAATCCATCCGCGATCCATGTGAAAAGCGGTAATGCCGGTCGGGGGCCGGCGCTACCACTTAGTCAGCCACCGAGCTGGGCATGCCCTCCCGCCGTGCCTGGTCCTGCATGTCTTCCAGCTTCTGCTTGGCCTCATCCAGCTTCTTCTGCTTGAGGTCAAGCTTTTCGCGGTAGTCGCGCTCCTGCTGGGCCCAGGGGGCCTGGTTGCGCAGAGCATTGCCGGCATCGGCGTAGTATGCCGCCGCGCGCAGGCGATACTCGCGCTGCATCACGTCAATTTCTCGTTCCAGAAGCGAGATTTGCTGCTTCTGGTTGGCGAAGCGCTGCTTCCATTGCTGGATAGCGGCATCGCGCTTCTCGGCGAAGGTCTTCTTATCTTCGTCCGTCTTCGGCTTGTCCTTGTCGGCGTCGGCCTTGGCTTTGTCTGCGTCCGTCTTGTCGGCAGTTGCGGCATCGCCGCCATCAGCGGGCTTGGCGCTGTCCTCGTCGGCCGGAGGTTGTCCGGTCACGCTGATAGGCGCGTTGGTGGGCAGGTCGTCGTTGGTGAACACCTTGGCCGCAGGTTTATTGGCGTTCTGCTTGCGCGTTTGCCGCGCTGCGTCGGCCACCGACTGCGCCGCCGTCACCCCCGCCAGCAGGATCACCGCTACACTGCACAGATAGAAGGTTCTTTTCATGTCTTCCCCTTCCCGGGCACGTATGTGCTCAGGCTACTTGCTTCCCATTCCGCGGGGGAGTAATGGCCGGTGTTCTAGACCGCTGCCAGCGCCGCCCTGGCCAGGACCGGCGCCGGAAATGCCAGCGTAAAAGTTGTTCCCCAATCTCCGCTGGAGACGGCGATGCTGCCGCCGTGCTCCGTCACGATGCGGTGCACCAGGGCCAGGCCCAGGCCTGTGCCCTGCGCCTTGGTGGTGAAAAACGGGATAAAAATTTTGCCCAGCTTGTCCTGGGGAATGCCCTGACCGTTGTCGGTGAGGGTGAGGCGCGTGCCGTGTTCGTCAGTCGCCGCCGCCACCTTGACCTCTACCGGCGTGCCATTGCGCGCGGCCTCGGCGCTGTTGCGCAGCAGGTTGGAAAAGGCCTGCCGCAGCGCCGTGGGATCGCCCATCAGCGCCATCTCCGCGGGCACGTCTTGCACGTGCAAATCCACGCTGCAGTCGCGCGCGCAATTTTCCAGTACGGCGCGCAACGGCACCGGCTCATTGCGCAGCGCCTGGGGACGGGCAAAAGCCAGGAAGTCGGTGACCACGCGCGCCAGGTTGCCGGTTTCGCTTTCGATTTTGCGGGCGAAATCGTGTACCACTTCGAGGTGTTCTTCCACGGCCAGCATCTGTGCGTAGCCGGAAATGGTAGCCAGTGAGTTCTTGAATTCGTGCGCGATGCCGGCGGACATCTCGCCCAGCGAAGCCAGGTTCTCGCGCATTCGTACCTGGCGTGAAAGGTGGTTGATTTCGGTGAGGTCGCTGATCAGGCAGGCGGCGCCCAGGCTCTTTCCGTCAGCGGACAGCACGGGCGAAACCGTAAGGCCCAGAACCCGCTCCTCGCCGGCGGGCGTGGCGTATTCCGTTTCCAGGCGGCGCAGCGAGGTGCCCTGGCGCAGCGCGGCTTCCACCGCGGTGGTTGGAGTGGCCGGCGCGGAATCCCCCTCGCCACGGTTCAGCAGGCGCGCCCCGCGGAACACGTCGCGGGCGTGCAGGCCCGACATGGAGGCGTAGCCCAGAATGTTTTTGGCCGCAGGATTGGCTTGCTGCACCAGACACTTGGGGTTGAACAGCAGCACTCCGCTGGGCAAGTTGGAGAGCAGAGCGGCGCTGATGTTCTCTGAGGCGCGGGCGCGTTCATTTTCCGCCCGCCGCAGTTCCTGCAACTGCTTTTCCTGCTCTTTGAGGCGCTCGATGACAGCATGGTAGGTCTGGAGCGGGAACAGCGGATCGGAGGCGCGCATGGGCTCGGGCGCTGTCTCCTCGCTGATTTCGCTGCGCAGTTTGCGGATCAGGATGATGCCCACCACCAGCGCGAAAGCCGCGGCCATCAGGCCAATCAGCATGCGGATGACGATCGGGTTGGCCAGCGCTCTCATGAGAACTGCCCCCAGTACCAGCGCAGCAGCTGGTTCCCAAAAAAGAAGGCGAACATAGCCACCGCGCCGAGGAAGACGCCAAAAGGCATCTCGTAGCGCCGGTAAACCAGCTTGGCAGAATGCCACGCCCGCTGGCGCGCCACCGCCGGGCGCCGCTGCCGCCAGCGCCGCGTGCGCTTGATCCACACCACCACCACCGTGCCTACACCAAACAGCGAGCCCAGGATGGAAGCCGCGAAGAGCGTAAAGACCGTGAGCTTAAGGCCGAGGAAGGCGCCAATCATGGCCATCAGCTTGACGTCGCCGAAGCCCATGCCTTCCACGCCGCGCACCCCCTGGTAGAGCTTGCCGGCGCCGTAAATGAAAGAGGCGCCGACGATTGCGCCCAGGATGGCGTCGGCCAGCGAAATCAGGTGCCAGGAAACATCGGAGCTGACGGGCAGGTTGATGACTCCCGGCAGCAGGCGCGCCATCAGGTCGTTCACCGGCACTAAAAGGCTGAAAACAAGGCCTAAAGCGAGCCCGGAGAGCGTCATTTCATCGGGCAGGAGCTTGGTTTCGGCATCGGTGAAAATCAGGCCCAGCAGCAGGAAGCCGAAAACACAGTACTTCAGCGCCTCCAGGGTGAGTCCAAAACGGGCATAAATGCCGACGAAGAGCACCGCGGTGAGCAGTTCCACCACGGCGTAGCGGGCGCTGATAGGCGCATGGCAACGGCGGCAGCGGCGGCCCAGCAGCAGCCAGCTCACGACCGGGATGTTGTCGTAGAAGTGTATGGGCGTGTTGCAGTTAGGGCAGGCGGAGCCGGGGCTGACGACGGACTTGTCGCGGGGAAGGCGGTAGATACACACATTCAGAAAGCTGCCGAAGCACAGCCCGAAGACGAAGGTCGCCGCTGCGATGACAGGGTCCACCCTTGAAGCGCCAAAGCCTCTTTTCTCGCGAGATTGGCCTCATTATACGGCGCTTAGTACGGCTAACCCCAAGATGACCAAAGGCATATTGACGTTTGGGGGAGTTGGTAGCCGGTAGTTAGTAGTTGGTAATGGATGCTGGCTCCTGGGCGAGTTTCCCCCTAACCTACTGCAGTCTGGCGTACTCCGCCTTGGCCTGCTTCAGGATGGGGATGTCGGGGTCGGCGTCTTTCCAGAGCGTGAGGAACTCTTGGTACGCCGCTTTTGATTTGGTACTGTCATGGGTCATCGCGTAGGCTCGGGCAATTCCGAGATGTGCCAGAGCACCTAATGGACAATTCAGGACAATTCCGGGATTTTGGATAATCTTCTGAAACTCAGCTACCGATGCTGCGCCGTCTCGTGCATCCAGATATGCTCTTGCACGCACGTAAACTGGGTATAGGCAATTGCCTGTTGGGGTTGCGGCCGATTCAACAGTTGTGCTTGACTGGAGAATTTCAACAGCCTGCTCAGCCCGTCCGCTATGCAACTCGATTTCGGCGTGAATGACAGGCAGCCAATAGCTCTGAATAACTGTATTCAACGGAAAATCTACATTGAGTCGTTCGGCTACGCTCTTGGCACCAACAACGTCGCCTGCTTGCGCCAGTGCTGATCCCGCTAATTCTCGAACAATTGGCCCCGAGGAGAGGGCGAGTGCACTCCGAGCTTGCTGAATTGCGATTTTGGTATTTCCAAACTGCGCGTCCGTCACGGCCTCGGCAGCTCGCCACGTCGCTGCTGTCTCCCTCGCCCCGTTGTGCTGGGCTGAGTCAATGGCGAGTTGGGAGAACTCACGTGCTTTATTGAGTCGACCAAAATACGCTTCGGTTTCAGCTT
>DATJFA010000500.1:0-4060 GCA_035496015.1 Terriglobales bacterium
CACAGCGGGTTCACATCGGCCACGTTGAAGCGGTTGATGAAATTGAAGACGTCCACCATGGCGTCCATGCCTACGCGTTCGCCGAAGCCGATGTGCCGTGCCACTCGCATATCGGTGAACAGCGTGGAAGGACGTACCCCGGCGTTGCGGCTCAGATTGCCGATCAGGGTGCCATTCAAAAAGCAGGCCGGCTGCAACCAACCCGTCGGCGAATAAGGCGACGGCACCGCCTGGTCGCCGCACAGGTTCTGCGGTGTACCCGAGGGAACAGCCAGCGGCCTATCGGTGGTAGTGCCGAAATCAAAGTTGCGGTCGGACCCAGTGATGATGTTGAACGGCCGCCCCGCTCCTGCCTCGATGATGGGAGCAAAGGTCCAGTTGCTGGCCAACTTGCTCAAGAAGCCGCCGGAGAGCTTGCCCGTCTGGTAGACGCCGCTGAAGACGAACCGGTGCCGCTGATCGAAGAGCGAGGTAGAGCGGTCGCCATTAGGGTTGTAATTATCCTGGGGCGCCAACGGCGATTCCAGGTCAGTGGAATCGTCTATGGCATGCGAATAGGTATAAGAAACCAGGAACTCGTAGTGGCTGCTGAAGCGCTTGCGCAGGTTGGCGGTGAAGCCGTGGTACACGGAGCTGCCATTGGAGAAGTTGGCCGGCATATCACTGAAGGGAATGCAGCCGCTGAGCGAGAGCGGATCGCAGGCTGCATTCAGTCCCTCGGCCGCCAGTACCTGCTGTGCCAGGCCCACACAGGCGCCTGCTCCCCCAGCGATAGCCGCCTGCGCCAGCGATGGATTCAACCCCGACGACCTGAAGAAGCTGACTAGCGAAGAGCTTACCCACGGCTGCCCCTGGAACGGACCTGGGTTCAGGTTCACCCCGCAGGGCGCGCCGATTGAGCCGACAAAAAGTGGGGCGCTGGCGCCGCCGGTCAGGGCGCCGGGATCGCCGGCCGCCGCCGCCACCTGGTAGTTGTGCACCAGCAGATCAGACCGCACCGCGTTGGCATTGATGGGGCGGTTCAAACGCTTGCCAGCATTGAAGTTGTACTGCAGGCTGAGGGCGAAGTTGTGGCCCAGGTCGCGCTCCAAGGTCAGATTGGCCTGGTTGGAGTAGGGATATTGAAAGTTGGCCGCAGTGGGGAAGCCAAAGGGCTGCAGAATCAAGGGGATGTGTGCTGCCAGGTATTCCTGTCCCACGAACGCCGAAGGGGCATTGGGCGTGGCATTAAAGCGCTGCTGGTTGGGGACAAAGTTGAGGGCTTGAGCCAGGCCCGGAGGGGTGCAGGTGGAATTCCCCAGCGTGCCTTGGAAGGTATTGGCAGCATTCAGGTTCAAGGGGCTGGGGGTGCTGGCGGCCGTGCAGGGACTGCCGCCAAAAAGCACCACTTGCGGCGCCTGGGCGCCGTCGGCCACATCAGAGTCAAAAGCCAAAGCCAGCAGCGGGTGGTCAAAGAACATTCCGTAGGAAGCGCGCACCACGGTCTTGCCATCGTTGCCCGGGTCCCAGGCTAAGCCGACGCGCGGGGCCACGTTATCCCAGTCGCGGGGAATGCCCTGGGTAATGCCCAGGCTCTTCTGCGCCGCCTGGGAGAAGGAGTTGATGGCGGCGAACGTGGGGGTCAGTTCGACGTCGTAGCGCACCCCGTAATTCAGAGTCAGGTTGGGGAGCGCCCGCCAGCTGTCCTGAATGAAGCCGCCGAGGGGCGTGTTGGTGAAAGCATCGTGGGGATTGCCCACGCCCTGGATGAGATTCTGCGGCAATCCCAGCCCATAAGCCTGGATGGGCGATACGCCAGGAAAGTTGGGAAGGCCGGGAATGCTGGGCAGGCCAGGCAGGTTTAGTCCGCCGAAATTGTAGACCCCGCCGAAGTTGACGGTGAAATCGGCCTGTAGCGGCAGGTAGTTGCCATCCACACCAAATTTCAGGTTGTGATTGCCCTTGGCCCAGGAAAGACTCTCGGAAACCTGGTAGCGCTGCTCCGTGCGGTTCACAAAGGAGAAGGGCTCGCGGCCGAAGAAAGCAAATCCGGGAATATTGACGGCCACGTTGCTGCCGCCGGGCCCGCTGGAGAAGTTATAGAGCAGGCCGCGCCGCGAGTAGGCAAACAGGAAATCATTCACCTTGTTGTTGCCGATGCTCACCGTGTCGTGCGCGCTGATGCTCAGGTCGCGATAGGTCTGCCGCGAGGTGCGCGAATATGCGTTCTGCCCAAAGTTCTGCGGCCCTTGGGCGTTCACCTGGATGCCCGTCGTGGTGCTGGGGCTGACTCCTCCCCGGAGGGTCAACTGGTGATTGGAGCTGATGCGCTGGTCCAGACGCAGCGAGTACAGGCTGGTGCCCTCGAAGATGGGGTAATTGCCAATCAGCGAATTCATAGGCACAAATGAGGCCGGCAGAGGCGCGCCGCTGCTGGGGAAAACCGGCAAGGGGATGGGGGCCAGGATGCCCGCCGGCACAAGGCCATTGGTGGCCACTGCCGCGCCCGCGCCCGCCGTCGCCGCGTAAGTGGCAACTGCCTGGGCAAAGGCGGGGCTGGCCTGCTCCGTCGCCAGCACCGCAGGATTGGTCAGGAAGCCCACCTGGTCAGGGGTAAAGTCGAGCACGCCAAACGGCATGCCCACCAGCCGGGTGTCGAACGGCATCAGGCCGAAATTGTTTGCTCCTACGTTGGAAAAGCCGGTTTCGTGCCGCCGCGTGGTTTCAAATGAGAAAAAGTAAAAAGTCTTGTCCTTGACGATCGGTCCGCCGAACGCTGTGCCCGCCTGCACCCGCGTGTAGGCGGGGTCAGACACCTTTCCGGCAGCGTTAAAGCTGAAGGGATTGGTAGCCTGCAGGTTGCGGTTGCGCAGGTAGCCAAAGACGTCGCCGTGGAACTGGTTGGAGCCGGACTTGGTGATGATATTGACCACACCGCCGGAAGCCCGCCCATATTCCGGGGCATAGCTGTTGTTAACAATCTGAAACTCCTGCACGCCCTCCTGCGAGACGGTGGAACGAATGCCGTTCACTGAGTTATCCACCGCGTCGGCGCCATCCACGTTCACCAGGTTGGCACGCGCACGCTGCCCGCTGAAATTCAGCCCCGAGGTGGGCGCCGCCCCTATGCTGGGCGCGATGTCGCGCTCCACCTGCGAATCGGTCAAGGCGAAATTGATGTAATTACGCCCGTTAATGGGCAGGTTTTCAATGCGCTCCTGGTTAATGGTGGTGGTGGAGGAGGTGCGCTGTGTCTCCACCAGTTCGGCCTCGGCGGAAACGCTCACCGTTTCCGAAACCGCCGCCACCTGCAGCATCACCGGTAATTCCGCTACCTGGCCCACGGTGACAGTGACATTCGGCGCCACGGTCTTGGCGAATCCGGCGGCTTCCACGCTTACCGCGTAGCGCCCGGGAGGAAGCAGCAGGAACTGGTACTCGCCGTTGACGTTGCTGGTGGTGCTACGGGCGAAATTTTGCGCCTCGTTGCGCACCGCCACGGTCGCGTCCCGCACCACCGCGCCCTTGGGATCCTTGACCGTAACGTGCAATTCCGCGGTGGCTGCCGATTGCGCCATTGCGGCCGCTGCCAGCAGCGTGACTACGCTCGCTATGTACCCCAGCTTAACCAGCATTTTCATGGGAACTCCTGTCTGCTACGTTGTTGGATCTTCCGGCCACCAGGACAAAATTCGGCACCCCTCGGGCCTTTGCGGTCCGTCAGCGTGGCGGGAGCCGAAATCGGACGTTGGAACGTGAATTCCGCTGGTTTTTACATCAGGTAGGTTCTAAAGGCAAGCCCGTAAAGGGGAAATAGACGTGACCAGAAAGGGGCGGGGGCGCTCACGGGAGCGTGAATCTCAGAGCAGCGGTTGCGAACCGGCCTCGACAACTGTCATCCCGAACGAGGGCGCACGCCCGAGCCGAGGGACCTCTGAGTAGCGGGCAGGGTCTCCACGGTATCAGGGAGTTCTCCCCCATCTCGTGCTCGTTAGAAACTCCTCCAGGCAGCTCTGCGTTTTGGTGTCGCGCAGGGGTGTTTCGACTCGGGCGTGCGCCCTCGCTCAACATGACAGAATTG
>DATJFA010000501.1:0-15829 GCA_035496015.1 Terriglobales bacterium
TATGGTAGAGACGTAACTGTTACGTCTCGCAAGCGGAGACGTTGCAAGCAACGTCTCTACCGGTCTGCATCGCCGTAGCGCGATTTGTATCAGGGCACGTCTTCAGACGTGCCGATCGTGAGTTGCCAGGATGCCGGCTTCAGCCGCTGAAGGAGCACGCCGGCAGCGGCTAAAGCCGGTTCGAAAATTAATTTTCTCGCACGGCTGAAGCCGTGCGCTGATACGAATCACACCGGCTGCGAACTCGCTGTGCCCTAAGCGGACGGTCCGAGGCGAGATCTGGTACTTGCCCAGAGCGTCATGCGCTCGGGCACAGTTTCTGGAGAAAAGAGCAGGGGAGAAATGTCCAGCCGCATGCCACAATCCTGCGCCACTCCTGACGGCATTCATGAGCACTGGGCCGAGATAGAAGGGCATCGCATGCGGTTTCTCCACGGCGGCAGCGGGCCGCCGCTGCTGCTGGTGCACGGCCTGCTGGGCTACGCCTTCTCCTGGCGGTTCAACCTTCCGGTTCTGGCCAAGCGATTCACGGTGTTCGCTCCCGACCTGCTGGGCGCCGGCTTCTCCGAACGGGTGCCGGGAATGGATTGCTCCATGGCCGCCATTGCCGGCCGCCTGTTGCAATTTCTGCAGGGGCAGGGAATCGAAGTTTTCGACCTGCTGGGCACTTCGCATGGCGGCGCCATCGCCATGATGCTGGCGGCCACGGCCACGGAACGCAACCCGAGCGCGGTTCGGCGACTGATCCTGGTTGATCCCGCTCATCCCTGGTCGCGCCCGCGGCCGATTCTCATAAGGTTGCTCAACCAGTCCGCCGGTGCGGCGCTTTTCCGCGCCTCTCTTCCCGTGATCAGGCTGACCCACGAATATTATCTGCGGCGCATGTACGGGGACCCGCGCCGCATTTCGCCCGGCACGGCAGAGGGCTATAAAGCGGGGTTGGCAAATCCCAACGCGTACGAATACCCGCTTTCCATTGTGCGCTGCTGGCAAGAGGACATGCGCAAGCTGGAATCGGCCCTGCCCAGAATTGCCGGCCTCCCTACGCTGATCATGTGGGGCAGCCTGGACCGAGTGATCTCGCCTCGCACGGCGGCGCGGTTGCAACGCCAGTTCCGCCATTGTCGGCTGCTGATTCTGGAAGGAGTGGGACACTTGCCCTACGAGGAGACGCCGGAGGAGTTCAACCGCGCAGTGCTGGAATTCCTTGAGGGATGATTAAGCGTACTTGGATGCTGACGTCCGGTCTGAGTCTGGGTGCTGCGCTGACTCCTGACTCCCGACTCTGACTACTTTTTGCCAGGCAACTGGAAGTTCAGGCGGATGTCGGTCTCGACCTCGACCGGCTTGCCCTTGAGTTCGTAGGGGCGGAACCGCCAGTGCTGGACCGCATCCATGGCGGCAGCGGTCAGTTGCTGCGGGCCCTGGAGGGGTTGAAGCGCGGCGATGGTGCCATCTTTGCCGATCACCGCCTTGAGCACTACTTCTCCTTGTACGCCCTGGCGGCGAGCTGCCGCGGGATAAACGGGAAGCACTTTCTGCAACAACATGCCCGCCAGATCGGAACCGCTGGGCTCCTGGCTTGCCGGTGCCGAGGCAGCGTTGCTCTCCATGGGGCTGCTGCTCGGCGCGGGGATGCTGCTTTGACCGGCGCTGCTGCTCTGAGCCGGCAAACTACCGCTGGAGCTGGGCCCGGTTAGCGCATTCAGGGCGGAACTGGAGAGCGAGGGCGAGCTTGCCTGGGGCGCGTTGGCCGGGCCGCTGGCGGGCGACGGCGAGCTGGCGCTTGAATTCGAAGCCGGCACTTGCTGACGCGGGCGGCTGCGTTCCGCGGCGGCGCTGCCCGGCGACCCTATCACGGCCTGCTGGTCATCCGCGGCGGCGCCTCCTATGACCGCGCTGACTACCGATTTTGCCGCGGTAAAGGCGCCACTGGCGCTGGACCGCTCCGCTGGTGACGCTTCGATCACGGTGGGTGGCCGCAGAAAAGCGTTTTCCAACTCTACGGTGACCACGCTGGGTTGCGCATTGGCATCAACGGGACTCTGCAGCCACTGCCACAATCCAATGGCCAGCGTGACCACGAAGATTATGGACACCACCGAATCCAGCACCGGACCGCGCCGGGTGACGGGTTCCTTCCTCCCCGCGGGCACAACCGGGGCTGCGGCTGGCGCAGGCTCCGCGGCCAGCGGGCTTTCCAGGCCGTCAGATTCCTGCAATGCCTCCGGCGACTGCGGCGTCCCACAGGTCAGGCACACCGGGATCTCCTCCGGCAAGTCCTGACCACAGACATCACAAACGGCAATGCCGCTGTGCAGCGGGGGCGTCATGCCCGGCTCCCACTCTGTTTCGTTTATCAAACTTGCACTCAGGGCAGGATCGGCGGCCAGGCACTGCAGCTGCTCCAACTGGCCATGTTCCAGGTTGAGGAACTCGAAACCGCAATACATTTCTGCCTGGTGGCGAACAATGGCGTGCATGCTGAGCGGTTCCGCTGCGGTAGGCAACAAGATGGTGAGCTCGACGCGTTCGCCTGGAAGCATCGCTCCTGAAATCACGCCGGAAAGGCCGCCCTCGCCAATGCAATGGGTGCTGCCGCTGAGGCACACCACGCTGCTCGGCCGGAAGACCGTCAGATCAAACGGCACCGTGAGCTGGTAACGCGGGTAGCGGCGGCGCGCCGCGCCACCCTCTGGAATCGGCAAGCCAGATGGGTTGGTCATAAGCAGACACTTCCCCGGCCGATCCACAGAAACGGTTTGAAATTGGCTGGCAAAATCCGCTCTGAAGCGCTGGTGACGCCGCAGCGCCCACAATCTGACCCAAAGACTAACTTTGGTCTTACAGCCCTGTCAATGAGACAAATGGACCACGGTGGGGGTTAAGTGTGTGCCTTGGATAGATTTGCAGCGTGTAGAGGGAAGGAGGTGAAAGGGGAGACGGGGGCGGAGGCGGCGCTCCGCCCGCAGACTTGATCAGGGCCAGCGCTTGGCCGTTTCTTCCCAGCCAGTAGGCCGGGCGGCGTCCCGCGCCGCGGTAGCTACCGCCGGTTGCGGTACCCGTAACGGCTGCTGCGGGATGGGGGTTGCGGTTCCGTTCTTGCCCAGCGCGCTGCTGTCGCCAAGGCTTTCCTTTTCTTCCGAAAGCAGGGGAGCCGCTATGCGCAGGGCCTCCACTTCTTTTTCCAGGCGCGTAAGTTCCAGCTCCTTTTGCCGCAATACTTCATACACATTTTTCATATTTGCACCCGATGGGACTCCGTGATGCCAGATGTCCGGAATGTAAGCAGAGCTAAACGACTTGTCAAGAACAATATGCCCGTCTGTCACCCCCTGCGCACCTGTCCTTACATGCAGGGCTTGATGAGCGCGGGAATGTAGTAATTGGACTCGGCTTCCTTCTGGCTCATGAAGGAGCCCTTCTCCGTATGCCCGTACTGCTCGTCCCCGGGACAGTAGTAGTACCCCTTGCGGGTATCCACCCAGACCTTCAGGCTGGGATCGCCGTTGGAGGGCGGCTCGGCTTTCTCGTTCACTGGCAACAGCTTAGAAAAATCGGAGCTCACCCCACCTAAGAGCTGTTTCACGCTCTTAGCGATGGTGGGATTGCTGGCTGGAGCAGCACCTGGAGCCGAAGTCCCGCCGGGGTTGCCGGGGGCCACCGCGGCGCTGGCGGAGGAATTGGAGTGGGCCGGCGGCACGGCTCGCAGGGGCGCGCTCGGTGCTGCCGCCTGCATTACAGGCCCGCTGGGCGCCACGGCTGCTGTTTTGCGGGGAATGGGGGCCAAGGCCACGGCGAGAGCCATGGCTACAAAAACCGCCGGAACAAGAAGTCGCCGGCTGCGGAGCCTGGCCTTCCAGCCCAGTTCCTTGGGTTCGAGACCCGTAACCGGCTTGCTTTCCTGAAAGCTGCCGCATGCGGCGCAAAACACCGCATTAGGGTCAACCTTGGCTCCGCAACTGCCGCACACGTGCTGCTCAGAGTGTGGCAGACCGAGAACCGGCGGCTCTGGCGCCGGCGGCTCCGGAGCGGGCGGCTCCGGGGTCATCATTACTGCCGGCGCTTCCATCCCCTGCTCCAACCGCTTGCCGATTTCCTGGCCCAGAGCTTTAACGGACTCCACGTCGCGCTCCTGGAAACAGTAAGCGTGGGCGGAGAACAGTTCCAGTACCCCTACTATTTTTTGCCCCTGACGAATGGGAGCGATGATGATGGATTCGATGCCCAGGCGCCTGCAGCTTTCCATATCCACGCGCGAGTCGGACATGACGTTATCGCAACGCAGCAGTTCGCCGCTGCGCAGACACTCGGCGGTCAATCCGGTTTTGATTTGCAGGCGGGCGCCGCGGTCGGGAGCGCTGTTGCCGCTGGCCGCCCGGCACACCATGTCAGCCCCTTGGCGCAAGGCCAGGGCCGCGCCCGTGGCGTTGCTGGTGTATTGCGCCTTCTGTACCAGAGCCTGCAGGGCGGCATCCAGTTCAGCCGCGGAGGGCTCGGCTTCCGTATGCGTGGAAGGAATTGGAGCCGAAGCCTGCTCTCCCGCTGCGTGTTCCGCTCCCGTAGGCGCAGGCTGGAAGCTTGCAGGGTAAGTGTCAGGAATTTCCGGAGTCGGAGGTGCCACGGCGTCACCAGTTGGGGCGGAAGGTTCCCCGGGCAGAACTTCGCGGTCTTTGTCTGGGGGCCCGATGATGGAGTAGTGATCCATGCGATTCTGGCGCCTGTTCAAGGCCGGTGATTGCCCTGGCTCCCGCCGATCAGGACAACAAACGCGCGCAACGGCTTAACTGGCTCGCCGGTGAGAATATAGGCGAGTTTCGTCTCAATTGCGGGGTGTGTCAAGGTCACCGGGGAGGGAGAAGGCCCTAGACCAAAGGTCATCCCGCCACCTCGGCTGCAGTTGAACACGATAGCCCATTGCCCACCAAAAGCTTGCAACGTCGGTCGCGCGCTACTTTTTTTGCGGGTGCGATTGCGCCCACTGCTGCACCTTGCCCCAAACTTGCGCAGCCTGGCCCTGGCGGGGTACCGCCCCCTGCGCCTGGGCCCGTGTAAACCATTTGAAAGCTTCAGGATAGCTCTGGCGCACACCGTCGCCATTGGCGTAACGAAGGGCCAGTGCCAGCTGCGCTCCAGCATCTCCGGCCTTGGCCGAATCGAGCAGCAGGCGGAGAGCGTCCGGGCTCAGAGTGTCAGCGGCAGGGGATTCGGGGGAGGACTTCACGACCGCTTGGGAGAGGCTCAGTTGCCCGGCTGGTGGGGGCGAAACTGCTGGCGCCGGAGCAGGCTTCAAAGTAAACGGCGGCGGGGAGGTTTGCGGCGGCGGATTAGCGGGCACGGCAGCGGCGCGTAATTGCTCCGCCGGCGGAGCGGTAAAGGCGCGCGGAGCCGGCTGCCCGACGTTCGGCGGGGGAGAAGCAAGCGTGGCGGAGGAGGAGGTGGATGGCGCCGGCGCCAGCGAGCCGGTTTTCTCCAGAGCGGCCCTTTCATGTGTCTGCGTCTGCGGGCGTGCTGGCACTCGCTTTTGTCCCCGAAGCACGCTGACCGGGGGGCGGGGTGAGCGCGCGGCTTGTGGCGGCGGCGAGTCGCTGGCCTCTTCAGTACTTGTCAACTTCTCTTCCGGCGGCGGTGTGTCCGCAGCGCTGGCGGCTGGCTGCGAGCTTGTTGCGCGCGCTGTGCTGGTACCTGAGACTGTGCTGGGCGCGGACTGGGATGCGGTGGCCGCCGGAGTCGGAGGCGGCGCCGGCGGAACCGCCGCCTGCACCGTGTTGGCGGGCGTCGCCGGGCCTTTCACCTGCTGAGCGTGATTGCACCAGCGCAACCAGAGCAGCCCGCCCAGGGCCACGACGACACCGGCGACGATCAGCTTACGTGAAACCTGGTGTTCCGGCGGACGCACCGGAGCAGGAGTAAACGCGCTGAAGGCATTCGCGTGCGCCGGATGCGGTTCGCCCACCATTGGCGCCGGCGGGATAGAGCGCGCTTCAATCTCGCAAATCAAGTCATCATCAGGATCGGGCGCGGCAGGCGGAGCAAAGCTGCGCGGCAAGATTGGGCTGCTCGGGGGCACAGGAGTGCGCGGCGGCGCCGGTTGGGCGCTGCTGGAATCGAACAACTGGAAAGCCCGCTTCAGCGACTCCGCTTCCGATTCTGGCGCGGCAGACTCCCGCTGTTCCAGCTCGCAAATCAGGTCGTCCTCGGCCTCGGGAGAAATCGGGGGCTGGAAATGCGCCAGCGGAGGCATTCCCGCAACCGGGCGGAATGAGGGAGTTTCTTGTTGCTGGTGGGGGACGGGCGGCGCGGCTTCGGCCGCGCGTACCGGAGGCGCTAGGTTCTGATCCGGGCGTGAAGTTTCGAGCGGCCAGTTCCTGACCGGGCGGAAGGGAGCGGGCGGCGAATTACTCTCGGCGCGTCGCAACGGCGTAAGTGGCAGCTCATCTCCGGCTATGATAGCGCCCAGGGCCGAAGGCGCTGGGGCCTCGGCCGGCGGTTCCGGCCGGATTACAGAGACCACCAGGTCGCGCATGCTCTCCAGAGCCGCCATTTCATTGGCAGAAAAAGCGCCGGGCTGGGCGGAAAAGGCCTCAAACACCCCCACGACTTCCCGGTCCAGACAGATAGGAAGCACGACAATGGAACGGATGCCGAGATAGCGGCAGACATCCAGGTTGACGCGGGGATCATTCTCCGTGTCTTCACACAGCAGGGTGCGAGCGGTGCGCACACATTCGCCAGAAAGGCCGGACTGGGTATCGAGCTGAGCGCCCAGAGCCGGAGCGCCATCGCCGGCGCGGGCGTAGCAGAGCATGAGCTCGCCCTGGCGCAAGGCTATGGCGGCTCCGCTGGCCAGAGTGAGCATTTGCGCCTGTTCAGCGATCAGGCGCAGTGCGGCATCGAAGGCCTCCGAGGCAGAGCCAGGCGAGGAAGGCGGACGCATCCCTGGCCCGCCCGCAGCGGGGCTCTCTCCCGGCCGGGAATCTGGCTTCAAGTGCAATGGTCGGCCCAGGGCATCAGCGCCGCAGGCTTGACGCCGTCCGGCACATAATCCCTTAAGTCTCTCTAATCAGTGAAATAGGGCTTCTGAGGCGAAGTTTCGCCCCCCTGCTCCCCATTGTCAAGCTAACAACGGGGGGAACGCCAGTAACAAACGGTAGTCGGGGGCCTCAGTGCCTGCGCGGCGGCAAATACTTTTTGTCAACCGAGGCGACGATCACGTAGTTGGGGTCCACCATCTCGTCGAGGTGGATTTTGGCCACCTTGGAGAGGAGTTCGTAGGCGTCCAGTTCGGAGAGACCGTAGTCCTGGTGAATCCAGCCCACGAGTTGAGTGAAGGCCACGCGCAGGGCATCGTCAAGGGGGCGGGTGATGCCCACGGCCATGATGGAGTTTTCATTCTCGAAACGTGGCCATTCAATCTTATGGCCCTTGATGACCGTCACCTGCAGGCGGGCCCGCAGCGGCGCCTCAATGGCGGTGCCGTCCACTTCGCCATCGCCCATGGCGGCGTGACCGTCGCCCATGTAGAGCAGCGCGCCAGCCACATTCACCGGCAGGTAAAGCGTGTTGCCCGCGCTGGCTTCGGGGGCGTCCATGTTGCCGCCGTTTTCCGCAGGGACAATGGAGGAGCGCGCCTCACCCCCTGCGGGTGCGACGCCAATGCAGCCGAAGAAGGGGTGCAGGGGAATCTGCACGCTGAAGTTGGAATCGTGGGCATGGAAGGTGGCTGTGTTCGCGGCATGGTCTACCGGGTAGTACCAGATGCGCTCGGGCAGCGGCGCGCCCAGCATGGGCGTGTAGGTGCTGGAGTTAAGCGCCCCAAATCCGGGAGCGAAAGCGCCTACGCCCTGATCGCCGTCCACCTGCAGGTCAAGAAATTTGATGGCCAGCGTGTCGCCCGGTTCGGCGCCCTCGATGTAGAACGGCCCGGTGAGTGGATTATCGCCCTTGACCATGGACAAGGTGTCGCCCGGCCCTTTGAGCACGTTGCCGAAGGCGTCCAGAGTGTTGACTTCCAGCGTGTCGCCGGAGCGCAGGCGGGCCACCGGCAGCGCCACCCCGTAGGTGTACTTCACATCGTTGATGGTGGCGTGATACTTCAGCAGCCGTGCCCCAGGAGCTTGCATGCGCATCTTCTGCTGCGCCGCGCCTGACGCTAACAGCGCCAACAAGCACACCGCTACTTGGACGGCGTTTCTCATATTCCTTCCTTTTTGATGGACCGGAGTATACAACTCCGGCGGCGGGGCTGTAGTGCGCCGTCCCTACGGACGCGATCTTGGGCGATACCCGCGGCTGGTAGAGGGCCGGGCATGTGGCATTCACGAATCAGGCAAAAAAAACGCAGGAGCATTGCTCCTGCGCACATAAACGAATTCGCGGTGCTTCCCGCCTAGCTGTCGCCGCGCTTCTTCAGCGTGGGCCGGCCGTCGTCTTTCTTTTGATCGTCGGGACCGTTGGTGCGGCGCAGCGTGGGCCGGTTGTCTTTCGGGTTCTGAATCTTGTGCCGGTTTTCAATTGCCGCCAGCCGCGCCTTTACATCTTCGAACTCGGAGGTGTCTTCGACGTACTCCGGCCGCGGCGGCAGCAGGTGCGCGATCTCCGCCTGCGACTTCTCGATCCGGTCCGGCGTCTGCGGGTGAGTGCTGAAGGCCTTGGAGAGGAAACCTGGTTTCTTCTTCTCCTGTGCCTTCAATTTCTCAAAGAAGGCTATGAACGACTGGGGGTCGTACCCCGATTTATAGAGGTACTGCAGGCCCAGGTAGTCGGCTTCCGACTCGAATCCGCGCGAAAAGCGCAGGAAAGTCATGGGCAGCGCCACACTGGCCGCGCTGTATACTCCGTAACCCAAGCCCCCACCCACGAAAATCAAGGGAATGGAAGCCAGATTGGCCAGCTGGCCGCGGGTCTGCTCGCGGGCGGCGTGGCAGGCGGCCACGTGGGCGATCTCATGCGCCATCACGCCCGCAAGTTCAGACTCGTTGTCGGCTGCCAGCACGAGTCCTGAGTTGACGTAGAAAAAGCCGCCGGGCAGGGCGAAGGCGTTCACCTCGTCGGAATCGATCACCTTGATGGTGAAGGGAACCTTGGCGTCGGAGTTGCGCACCAGGTTCTGGCCAATGCGGTTCACATATTCGGTGACAGTGGGATCGTTGATAAGCTTTACGCTGGATTCCACCTGGGCGGCGAACTGCTTGCCCATCTGCACCTGTTTCTCGATGCTGTACCAGTTGCCCACGCCCTCGCCGCAACCCACATTGCGGTTTCCGATGGCGGCAATGTCGCGGAGACTGCCATCGTGGTAGGCCTTGACGCTGGAATCATTGCTGGCCGCGAACGTATAGGTGCTGAACACGAACACCAGGGCGGTAACCAGAGAGACTGCACGGCGAATCATAAATGTACCCCTGCTGAGTGCAAGCCCCTGACCTGCGCCCAGGATGGAACCAGTGGCCGGTTTTCAGCTGTCCTCAACCTGTTTAGAGGCGGAACCGCCTCACGGCAGTTGTCCGCCAGCCCTTCTGCCCTGCCCACACCGGGCTAGTTTGGGGAGGATCCAGGCAGTTATTTCAGGGCGACTATACCCCTGTCCGGGAACCCCGTCCAGCGGTGGAAGGGACCGCTTCCCGAGGCTTTGCTGCTGAGTCCGGCGCTTACTTATTAGACGGATGAAGGCGGCCGGCAGAGGCAGAAAATTTTCCGATGTAATTCTTTCCAGGTCTGCGGCTTAAGGGCAACTCAGCGTGGCGGCAACACAACTCATGCGTCATGGGTTGGATAACGGAAGAATATTCGCGGCGGCCCCCGGCGCAGCCCACGCAAGCTTCTAACCAGGCACGCCAGCACGCAGTGCTTAACCTGTGGCTGGAACTGCGCGACGGATTACAGGCGGACATAAACGAGTACAACCGCTGGGGTGGGAATGCCATTTTCGACAGCGCTGACCAGGAGCAAGCGGCGGTCTCCGAGCCCGCCACCGGGTTGCAGGTGCGTATCCAGGCTGACCTTCCTGACCGGCATTTGCGCTACCAGTTCGGAGCCACGCGAGAAAGCGTGCCTGCTCCTGACGGCGGCTTTTTCTCCATCCGTATCTCTTCTGCGGGTGAGGCGCAGTTATTTTCCGCCGACCAGCCCCTGACCAGCGAACAGGCGCGTCGCGTCCTGCTTCAGCCGGTGCTGTTTCCGAGCGACACTTCCACCCCGCTGCGGCAGTCCGCGTGACGATCCTGACCGGCCCATCCGATGAACCCCGTCCCTCATAGCGTTGCGCTGGCAGTTGTGCTTCCCGCCGCCTTGGGTTTTCTCCACAATGGGGTGTTTATTGCCATCATTGCCAACGGGCTGATTGGAATTTCGCTGGTCTGGGACAAGGTGCTGCTTCGGCAGCCGGAAACCACGAACCTGGTTTCTTACGTGTTCTGGCTGGGGGCGATCAGCATCTTCGGGCTGCTGCTGGCGCCCTTCGGCTTTCACTGGCCGAAGCTCTCCATCTGCCTTTTGGCGTTTGCCACCGGAATACTTCACCTGGCCGCGGTGTGGTTTTATTACGCCGCTCTCAAACGCGGCGAAGCCTCTCAAACTCTGGCCGTCATGGGCGGTTTTTCCCCGGTGGCTACCGCTCTCATAGCCATTCCATTGCTGCGGCACCCTTACCTGACCCATGGCAATCTGCTGGCGTTCGCTCTGCTGGTACTCGGCGGCTTCGTGATGTTTCTTTCGGAAAAGCTGAACCTGCGGCGGATTCTGCCCGCCATCCTGCTGGCCTCCGGCCTGTTTGGGCTGGTTAACGTGCTGCAGAAGGTGGTGTTCGACAACACCAATTTTGTGAGCGGCTACGTGATCTTTACGGTGGGTACCTTTGCCGGGGCCATGCTGCTGCTGGTGCCTCCAAAGTGGAGGAGGCAGATCTTCGTCGAATCCGAAAAAGCTGAGCCCCGCAGCCGCTTCTGGTACTTCGTGAACCGTTTTGTGTCTGGCGTGGGCTCGTTTCTGATTTTCTATGCCATTGATCTGGCACATCCTGCTGTAGTGGACGCCATCTCCGGGGTGCGCTACGCCATCATCTTCCTCGGCGCCTACGGCCTGACCCGGCTATATCCGCGCTGGCTGCAGGAAAACTTTCGCGGCTGGACCCTGGCGGGCAAGGCTCTGGCTACTCTGGTCATTGTGGCCGGGCTGGTGTTTCTGGGGCTGAGCGGCAAGGACCAGAATTCCGGCCCCGCCGCCCGAGGAGATCGGTCCTGCTGCCTAGTTCAGAGTCGTCGGAAAACCTTGAAACTTGGCTACAGCGAGATCAGCATCACCCCAATGGCCACCAGGGACGCTCCTGCCCAGCGCTTCCACCCCACCTCTTCTCCCAGCAGATACTTGGCCAGCGCCGTTTCCAGCAGGTAGCTGGAGGCGGTGGCGGGGATGGCAAAGCTCAGCTTAGCGATAGAAAGCAGGTCCATGAGCGCAAAGAAGGAAATGGCCATGGCGACGATGCCGGTGATGATGTAGAGATTGCGTGATAGCTGCCAGAGCAGCCGGGCCAGGCCCCGGAGCGTGAAGTCGTTCACCTCGCCATGGCGCTTCATGCCGGCCGTGGTGAGCAGGTCGCCCACGGTGCCCGGGCCCACAATCAACGCCACCAGGAGCCACTGCATCATTCTTCCGCCAACCCTCCGGTCTCGTCGGTGGTGCTGGGGAAGGTTTCACCCACAAACACCGCTCCCACGGTGATCAGGACAATGCCTGCCCAGCGCAGGGCCGAGACCTGTTCCGCCAGGAAGAATTTTCCCAGCAGGGCGCTGAGGATATAGGAAGTGGAGGTTACGGTGATGACATAGCTCAAATCGGCCCAACTCAGCAGGGCCAGGCGGAAGATGAGCCAGGCAATCAGCAGGACCACCCCAAAGACTACCCAAGGATTGGCAAAGGCCTGCAGGTAGGGGCCGGGCTGCCAGGTCACCAGTTGCCCAACCTCGTGCATGCCTTTGCCGAGAGCGTAGTTACCCACGGCATTGCTGACCACCACCACCGTGGTGATAGCGGCGGTTTTAGTGATGAACCGGGAGATCATGGGCCCACTTGTTGGCGGGAGAAATCTTCTCAGTTTGGCGTGCCACGAACAAATCTAAGATGCTCGTGGTTCCATGCGGGATTGCGCACGGATAAAAGATGAGTCCCGCAGAAATACCATTTGTCTGCGGGACTCAAAACTACTCCAGCGATTTGGGGTCGGACATATTTTTCGGCGAGTGGTGGTTCAGCAGCGACACCAGTTCCTGCCCGCTCGCCGGCACGCCTACGCGGCGCTCGCGCACAATTTCGCGGGCCGTGATCTTGCGCCCGTAGAGCTTCTCATTGGCGCCATTATCCTGACGCAGAGTGGAGCCCTCCAGCGAAACGCCGGCAAACAGTCCGCGCGAGCGCGAATAGGAAAGAATCTCCGCCCGCATGGCCACGTCGGTAGCCGCAGCAGCATCGCGGCCCTTGGGACCCGCAGCGGCCGCCGCGTCCGCGCCCAGCTTCACTTTGGTCTTGAGCAGCGACTCCGCGCCGTGCGGATTCATGACCAGCAGCACAAAATCGGTGGCCTGACCGCCTAGTTGGAAGCCGATATTGCCGCCCTCTAATGCATACATCGCGGGCGCGCTCCAGGGACCAGTGTAGTGCTGGCCAGTGCGGCAGCTCATCACGCCACGGCCATAGCTGCCGCCGATACCAATAGCGAGCTTCTTTACTGAGGGCAGAACAACGATGCATTCGGCACGGTCAAAGAGGTCCTTGGGGATGTCATCCGGGATGTTGATGATTTCTTTGAGCACCTGACCGGCATCTTTGACCCGGTCCTGCTCTTTTTCATTGTCTTTAGCGGCCAGCAGAGGGGCGGCTAGTAACAATACGAAGGTCAGCACCGCGAGCTGCTTTTTCATAAAACCTCCAGGGTAGAAATGACATCTTAACTCGTAATCCGGGGTGTAACGAAAGTCTGTTCCCCATTTGTAACTTGGCTTCCTCCTCGCCCTAACCTAGAGTTCCCCTTGGCATTGAAAGTGCACTAAATCATTAGGGGAGCTTCTGCGCCCCCGCAAAACGGCAGAAAATGCACGTTTTATGAAATTTTTGCTTTTCAGTTTCGCCGTCGCTCTCCTGTTGCCTTTTGCAGCTACGGGAGCCCACGCCCAATTGCCTGCGGGGCAGGATCCCAGCCAGCCGTATCTGAGCAGCGAGGCCACAGCTTCCGATACCGCCGCCTATCCGGAACAGGCGGGTAGCTCGGTCCTGATGACCATCCACAAGCGGGTGGATGAGGTCAGCGTGGTATTTACCGCCACGAACGGCCACGGCAAGTTTGTGCGCGACCTGTCGCAAAGCGACTTCCGCGTGCTGGACAACAATCAGCCGCCGCAAAGCATTCTTGATTTTCGCCGTGAAACCAATCTGCCGCTGCGCGTCGGCCTGCTGGTGGATGACAGCGGTTCGGTGAAAAGCCGCTTCGCTTTTGAGCAGAACGCCGCCATCTCTTTTCTCCAACAGGTGGTCCGGCCGGTTGTTGATCGCGCGTTCGTTATCGGTTTCAACAGCCATGCCAAGCTGATGAAGGATTTTACGGACAACAACGCGCAACTGTCTTCGGCAATATACAACCTGAAAGCCGGCGGAGGCACAGCGCTGTACGACGCCATTTACCTGGCCTGCAAGGAAAAGCTGCTTAAGACCGGAGATGAGCGCCCGGTGCGGCGCGCCATTATCGTGCTCAGCGACGGCGAAGATAACCAGAGTCAGATGAGCCTGGGCGCTGCCATCCAGATGGCGCAGCGCGCCGAGGTGGTCATCTACGCCATCAGCACCGACGACAGCGGCCTGGTCCTGCGGGGCGACCGGGTGCTCGAGCAGCTCGCCACCTACACCGGTGGGCGCGCCTTTTTCCCCTACAAGATGAACGACATTACCAAGTCCTTCTCCGCCATCGAAGAGGAACTGCACAGCCAGTATTCGCTGGCGTATAAGCCGGCTGATCTGTCGGCTGACGGCCGCTATCACTCCATCGAGATCTCCGCCCTGAACAAGAAGGTGCACGTCCGCGCCCGACCGGGTTATTACGCTCCCACCCAGTAAGCGAGCGCCACCGCCACTGCTGTTCTCGCTGGCTGAAAACGTCGCGACACGATTTAAGTTGGTCCTTCGTTCCCCGGCCATCGGTTTGTGGTGCGGGTTTGCGCTCGAGCAGGCACATGATTTGTTCCGTTTCTTGTACTTTTCACTGCGGGCCTTTACTCACAACCAAATCGTGAACGTTCAATGCCTTTGGTCACCTAGGCAAGTGAGCGCCTAGCTGAAACAATTCAAAGCTGGGCACAACGAAGGTTGCAGCTCGCATGTCCACCTTCGTGCCGGCCTGAACGACCTATGACCCGAAAAATTGCTTTCCTTTTGCTCCTCCTTCTCCTGACTGGCGTCTGTGGCGCGCCGCTGGCCGGCGCCGACGTGCCGGCGGAACATCATCCCAGCCGCAAGGTAGTGAAGAAAGTTCTGCCCTCCTACCCCGAACTGGCACGACAGCTCAACATTAAGGGCGCGGTCAAGCTGGTGGTAATAGTTGAGCCGAATGGCAAGGTCAAATCGGCCAGGGCCTTGGGCGGCAATCCTGCCTTCGTGGATGCGGCCATGCGGGTGATTGATAAGTGGAAGTTTGAGCCGGCCGCCGAGCCGAGCACGGAAACCGTGCAGATACAGTTTGAACCCACGGAGTAGGGCCGGCGGCGGTCCTACTCGACACTGGCTCCTTTGTTCGTCCCTGTGATAACTTGCCCTGTACGGGACCCCGCAAAACACTGAATTACCGGAGCCTGTGATGGCCCTGATCATTGTTCTCATCGTCATCGTCGTGGTGGTGGGATTTTTCATCGCCATGTACAACGGCCTGATCCGCCTGCGCGTGCGCGCCGACGCCTCCTGGTCCGACATTGACGTGCAACTCAAGCGGCGGCATGACCTGATTCCCAACCTGGTGGAAACGGTGAAAGGTTACGCCGCCCACGAAAAAGGCACCTTCGAGAACATCGCCAAGTACCGCTCGGCGGCAATGTCAGCCACCAGCCCGGCGGACCGGGCGGCTGCCGAAGGCCAGTTGACGCAGGCTTTGCGGGGCCTGCTGGCGGTGGCGGAAAATTACCCGCAGCTGCGCGCTTCCGAAGAGTTCACCGCGCTGCAGGGGCAGTTGACGCAGACGGAAGACAACATCCAGAACGCCCGCCGCTACTACAACGCCGTGGTGCGCGACTTCAATACCAAGCTGCAGACGTTCCCGACTAACATCTTCGGCAGCATGCTGGGATTTCAGCCGCGCCAGTATTTCGAACTGGAAACCCCGGCTGACCGCGAGAACGTTGTAGTGAAGTTCTGATGTTGGGCAAGGCCAAGTTCGCCACAGCCGGTGCGCGCCTTCTTGTTTTCTGTTGCCTCACCTTGAGCGCGCTGCCGGCTCTTGCCGACTGGCACATCACTGACTTCCGTTCCACCGTCAACCTCGATGCCCAGGGCAGGGCCGCCGTAAGCGAGCACATCACGGTGGAATTCAACGGCGTGTACCACGGTATCTACCGTGACATCCCCATCGAGTACCCCGGTCCGCATGGCACTAACTACCGCCTTTTTTTGAAGATCACAGGGGTTAGAGATGATGCCGGCAATAAGCTGAAATATGAATCCAGCGTCCGCAACGGCTATCGCCATCTGAAGATCTACATTCCCGGCGCCGAGGACACCAGCAAAACGGTGGAGATTGACTACACCACTCCCAACGCGGTTCGCTATTTTCCCAGCTACGACGAGTTTTACTGGAACG
>DATJFA010000502.1:0-4407 GCA_035496015.1 Terriglobales bacterium
GCGGGACCTGCTCGGGCAAACTGGCCGCTGGCGTGCCCGGCCGCGCTGAATAAGTGAATACGTGCAGGTAGGTGAAGGGTAACTCTTCAACCAGGGCTCGAGTCTGCTCGAAGTCGGCCTCGCTCTCGCCGGGAAAGCCGAGCATCACGTCGGCGCCAATAGCCGCGGTGGGCATGGCGTGGCGACTCTTCTGCAGGCGCTGGGCATAGTGCCAGGGCCGGTACTTGCGGTGCATGCACCGCAAAATGCGGTCGCTTCCTGACTGCATGGGCACATGCGCGTGCTTGGCAATGCGGGTGGATTCCGCAGCCAGCCCGATCAATTCGTCGCTCCAGTCCATGGGCTCGATGGAGCTCAGCCGCAGGCGTTCCAGTTCCGTCTGTTGCAGGATGGTGCGTACCAGGGCGGGGAAGCGCAGTTGCGGGCGCAGGTCGCGTCCCCAGCGTCCGAGATTGATGCCGGAGATGACCACCTCCCGATAGCCTGCTGCAACCAGATAATTTACCTGGCCAATCACCTCTCTCCATGGCAAGGAGCGGCTGCGCCCCCGCACGTACGGGATCACGCAAAATGAACAGCGGTTGTTGCAACCATCCTGGACTTTCAGGTTGGGCCGGGTGCGCTCGGAAAGCGCGTCAAAAACCGGGGCCGCCAGCAATTCGGTGTGGGCAAAGATATCGCCTACCAGAAGCGAAGCGCCAACTGAACTTGACGCTTGTAACTTGCTCAGGGGAAAGAAGTTGGCCGGACGGTCGCCGCCTTCGCTGGAGACGTTGCCGGCAACGTCTCTACTGACGATTTCGGCAATCCGGTGTTTATGGGAATTGCCCACCACCCAGCGCACGCCGGGCAGGGAAGCGACTTCTTCCGGCGCCCGCTGCGCATAGCACCCCGTAACCAGGATTTGGCAGCCAGGGTTTTCGCGTTGAATGCGGCGAATGGCAGCACGCGCGTCCTGGTCGGCAGCGGCGGTAACAGTGCAGGTATTAAGCACCACCACCTGCGCTGCGCCCGGTTCGGCAGCGGATTGCAGCCCCCGGGCCCGCAATTGCTGCTCTAAGGCTGCCCCGTCGGCCTGCGTGGCGCGGCAGCCGAAGTTCTCCACGTAGAAGCTGGACACGGTGCTATTATAGGCGGGCGCCGGCGCTTTAACGTCCCGGCGGACAGGAAAGCAGCTACTCGGAAACCAAAAGCACGTCACTGGCATCCGAAGATTTTTTCGATATAGTGGGAACAGGAGAACCTATGAAGCGCCGTATCCTGCTGGTGGACGACGAACTGCCGATCCTGCTTACTCTCAAGACGGTACTGGAGATCAACGGCTTCGAGGTTGTGACTGCGGCATCGGCTCGCGAAGCGGAGGCCAAACTGCGCTCCGGCGTTTACCACATGGTCATTACCGACATGCGCATGGAGACCGAGACTTCCGGCTATGACGTGATTCGCATCGCCCGCGAGCAGGAATACAATCCCGCCACCGCCATTCTTACCGCTTATCCTGCCCTGGGCAGCGACTGGCAGAGCCGGGGCGCGGAATCACTTCTGGTCAAGCCGCAGGGGACCGAAGATCTGCTGCGCCAGATTGAGGTTTTGCTGATCCAGCACGAAGATAAGAAACAGGCTTCCCACAACCTGCATTCGCGCGACGCTGCCGCCGCCGCGGAAGCGCCTCGCAGCCGCAAGGTAAGCTGAAATTACAAGTCATTAAACAGCAGCTATTTAGCTCTTCCGAGTGAAGGCTGAGGTTTTCTGTCCATGCCAAACGGACCGAGAGACATGTCTGCTCCCGCCTGCGGATTTTCTGGGAACCATTAGCTTAGCCACCCTGTAGACACGCTTAACCCCCGCCTACCGGAGCAAGCGTCAAGGGCCCGTGCCGGTGATCCGGCTTAAGCGGTAGCGGCCGTCGTGCGCCGCTGCTGGAAGCACTCACGGCAAAACACTGGCCGCCCCTGTGTGGGTTTAAAGGGGACGGTAGTTTCTTTGCCGCACTGCGAGCACACCGTGCGAGTTTCCACACGCGGGTAAGTGGCGCCCGTGGGAGGCGACCCGCCTAGCGTGGCCACCCGTTTGGACTTGCATGGCTTACAGCGTTTTGGCTCGTTCTTGAACTGCTTGTCGAAAAAGAAGAGTTGCTCACCCGCCGTAAAGATGAACTCGGCCCCGCAGTCCACGCACTTTAAAACCTTGTCCTGAAACTCCATCTGACACGCCCCCTTTTCGGACCCGAGCAGCCATGTGGAATGGCCAGCTCTGGTCCAACTACGCCCCTGGGTTCGGCCCTTTTCCACGCACCGCTGAAGTGCGCGGCACTACACTTAAGACCCTAAAAATGCGCGACCGCCAACTTGCTTACGGCCTTCGGAGCAAAAGAGCGGGTGAAGGCTTTGAGAAATGGAAAGGGCCGCTTCCTGGGAAAAAGCGGCCTCTTCGGGATTATTCCTGTTCTTTCCGCGCTTTTTTACGGCTGCGCTTACGAGCTAAAGCTTCCTTGGTACGCCGTTTTTCGCCGGGTTTCAGGTAGAAGGAGTGCCGCTTGACCTCCTTGATGATGTCGTCCTGCTGCACCTTGCGCTTAAAACGACGCAGGGCGTTTTCCAACGATTCGCCCTCTTGTGACCTAACTTCCGCCAAACTGGATACACCCCCCAACCTTGTCCCGTTGGACCACAGTAGTTATGGCAAGGTTCCCAGCCCAAGTCAAGAGGATATGTTGGGTTTTGCAACGGTTTTCGGGGTGAAACACCCGAAATCACCCGCCTTTGCCGTCAAAACGTCAAGCGAAGCGCGAATTGCACCTGCCGTGGTGCATAAGCATCCGTCGCATGCAGGAAATCGCCGGTTACTCGATATTGTGCTGGGAAATACTTGAATCCAACCTGTTTATCAATCTGAACGAAGTTCCCGGCAGAATTCAGGAAGGCGTCGTCGGTGATGTTTACGCGTCCGTTAAAGCGATTAAAAACATTAAAGATCTCTCCTAGCGCGATCAAGCGCAGGCGCTCGCCTAAATGGATTTGGCGGGACAGGCGAATGTTTGTGGTGGTGTAATCCGGCCCCACAAAAGCATTGCGGCCGTAACCCGGCAGCCGATCATTGCTCGTATTGAGGTCCTTGTTAGGGTCGCCTAGAACCCGGGCATCGAAGGGGCGGCCACTGCCGGCGGTAACCGTTCCCGAAAACCTCCAGCTGTTAAAGAGGCGTCCGAGAAATTCCTGGCCGGCGTGGAAGGGGCGCGGCTCGGCGATCCAGGAGACCACGAAGCGGTGGCGCTGGTCGGTGACGCTGGAGGCGCGTTCCGAATTGGGCGAGTAGGCGTTCTGCACGGTTACCGGCCGGCCCACCAGCAGCGCGTCCTGGCCATCGTCAATGGCGTGGGCGTACGTGTAAGCCACGCGGAAGTAGAGGCCGTGGGTCATGCGCCGCCGCAAGGAAAAAGTCAGCCCGTGGTAGGTGCTGGTGGCGGCGCTCTCAAACACGTTGATGGCGCCCAGTTGCGGGATCGGCCGCTGGAGCGGGTTGATGCAAGGCGGCCAGGGGCAGGCCATGGATTCCGAGAGCTGCCAGGTGGAGAACGAATCCACACTGTAATAGCCCAGCAGGTTATTGCCGCTACTATCGAATACGGGATAGCTGACCACGCCGGGAGTAGGCAGGTTCATGTCGCGAGCGCGAATCAGGTTCTGACCATTGACGAACAGATAGGAACTACCAATGGCCATGCGGTCGGCGATCTCGCGCTCCACGCTCAGGCTGGCCTGATGCACCCTGGGCGTCTGGAAGGTGGGCGAGAACGCGGAAATCTCGGTGGAGAGCCGTCCCGCGATGCCCGTTGGCGCGACGCACGAAGTGGCGGTCAGGCCGCAGTTCAGCAAGGGATTGGGATAAGTCGGGAAAAGCTGCCGGTCATAAAAGTCGGTATTGTTCAGGAACAGGTGCGTGCTGGCCAGGCCGTTATCGGTCGCCACGGCGGAGGTGTACATCTGCGGAATGCGGGTATAGAAGAGCCCGTAGCCGCCGCGGATCACGAACGGGCGGTTGTTGCCCAGCGAATAAGCGAAACCGACACGCGGTCCGACGTTGTTGACGTCAAGAGGCACCTTGCCCGAATCCGGCCACAGCGGATTCGTGACCAGTCCCTTGTGGGTGAAAGTCTGCAGGTCATAGCGCGCGCCCAGGTTGAGGGCCAAGCGCTCGGTGACGCGAATCGTGTCCTGGACAAAGGCGGCATATTCCTTGGTGTCCGGGCGGGAAAAAGCCGTCCCAAAGTTCTGCATGTAATAGCGGGGCACGCCGTGCGCCCAGGCGCGAAGCGGCGTCAGTTCCGTGCCGCCGACCATAGGGACAAAGGTCCAGGGATTTACCTTGATGTTGTCGAAAATGTATTCCCCGCCAAAGAGCGAGGGG
>DATJFA010000503.1:0-5442 GCA_035496015.1 Terriglobales bacterium
CGGCCCGGCACATGATGGAGAAGGGAAGCGGCGTGATCCTGCAGACCGCTTCCACCAATGGAATGATGGGCTATCCCTACTACGCCGATTACAACGCCACCAAGGCGGGCGTGATTGAGCTGACCAAGAGCATGGCACTGGAGCTTGCGCCCAAGGTGCGGGTAAACGCGGTGGCGCCCGGATACGTGCTCACTCCCATGCAGCGCGCCGAATACACGGACGAGATGCTGGCCGAGGTGAATCGCAAAGTTCCGATGCGGCGCCACGCCAAGCCGGAGGAGATTGCCGCATTGTTCGCGTACCTGGCCTCGGATGATGCCGCTTTCGCTACCGGCCACGTTTACGTAATGGACGGGGCCGAAACCGCGGGTGGCCTGGCCAGCCGCTAAGTGTTTTCTTAAGATCCACGCCGAAACAAGCGGAAAGGGGAAGGAGTGTTATGGATTCTGCCGAGACTCAGCTTCTGGAAGCGACACTCCAGTCATGGTTCAGGGCATGAGAATAAGAATCATTAGCCTCGTGGCCTGGCTGACCATGTGTGCGGGAGCGTGGGGGCAGGTGACGCCAGCCCAGGAAGCCAGCTGTGCGGCACAGCAAGCGAGCAAGCCGGCAAAATTTGAAGTTTCGTTTCCTCAGAGCGCGCATGCTGCGCCGATTACGGGGCGAGTGTTTGTGGTGCTGGCGCGGCGGCCTGATCCCGACCCGCGCGAGCAGATTGGCTCCTGGACGCAGCGCACGCCTTATTTCGGCGAGGACGTGAGCGAGCTAAAGCCGGGTGAGGCGGCCGTGGTTGCTGGCGGCGCGCTCGGCTTTCCCTTCAAGAGCCTGTGCGGAGTTGCAGCCGGCGATTACTACGTTGAGGCGCTACTGAATGTCTATACCGAATTTCACCGCGCCGACGGCCACACCATTTGGGCGCACATGGACCAGTGGGAAGGGCAGCAGTTCAATGAGTCGCCGGGGAATCTCTACAGCGAGGTGCAGAAGGTGCACCTCGACCCTGCCGCCGGTTTCGATGTGAAGCTGAGCCTCAGCAACGTGATTCCGCCAGTGAAAGTGCCGGCGGATACGGCGCAGGTAAAGCACATCAAGATTCAAAGTGAGCTGCTTAGCAGGTTCTGGGGGCATCCGTTTTACATTGGGGCCACGGTGCTTCTGCCCAAGGGATACGAAAACCATCCGAATGTGCGCTATCCGGTGGTTTACATCCAGGACCACTTCAACCTGCAGGCGCCGTTTAATTTCAGCACGACGCCCGGGGGCAACGACGCGGGTTTTGTGGCCTACCTGGCGTCCATTGGAGTTACGCATTGGCTGAATGGCTACGAATTTCAGAAGGTGTGGAACTCGCCTGATTTTCCGCGCATGATCGCGGTCACGTTTCAGCACCCGACACCGTATTTCGACGACTCCTACGCGGTAAATTCGGCCAACAATGGCCCCTATGGCGACGCGCTGCTTAAAGAGCTGGTGCCATACCTGGAGAAGAATTTCCGCATGTCGCGGACGCCGTATGAGCGGGTGCTGACCGGCGGCTCGACCGGGGGCTGGGAATCGCTGGCGCTGCAGCTGTTCCATCCCGATTTCTTCGGGGGCACCTGGACCTTTTTTCCCGATCCCATTGATTTTCGCCGCTACCAGCTGGTGAACATCTACGAAGACGACAATGCGTTCCAAGTGCCGGGCTTCGCGCCGCCGGTGCCGGAGCGTCCGCTGGAGCGCACGGTAGAGGGGCAGGTAACCTTCACCGAACGCGAGATGAGCCTGATGGAGGAAGTGCTAGGCACGCACGGACGCTCGGGTCAGCAACTGGAGGCGTGGGAAGCGGTTTACGGGCCGGTGGACGATGACGGGTATCCCAAGCCGCTGTGGAACAAGCTGACCGGCGAGATTGACCGCGAGGTGGCCGACTACATGCGTGACCACGGCTACGACCTGCGCTATTACCTGCAGCAGAACTGGGCGAAGGTCGGCCCGCAACTAGCGGGCAAGATCCATCTTTTCGTTGGCGATATGGATAACTATTACCTTAACCTCGCGGTTTACCAGATGGAGGACTTCCTGAAGAGCACGAAAAATCCTTATTACGGCGGCTCCTTCGCCTACGGCCGGCCGATGAAGGGGCACGGCTGGTCGCCCATGGACAATGCCCAACTTGTGCGGGCCATGGCGCGCTACATCGTGAAGCATGCGCCCAAGGGAGAGGATACGGCGGCCTGGCATTACAAGTAGCGGCCAGCCATCGGCAGTCAGCAAGCAGAACTCAGCATTCAGCCAAGCAGCATTTAGGGAAGCTCTGATTAAGTACGGCTACAAAAAACGCAAGGTCCCTCGACTCCGCAGAATTGCCTGAAAAGAGGCAATTCTGCTTCCCTCGGGATGACAGAGATGAACTTAAACAGAGCTTCCATAGCAATTGGCACTTAGCATTTGGACACTGGATGGAGTGGCAGGAGGAGAGCACTCGGTGTTCGGCCATTCGGAATTTAGGCCATGAATGGAGAACCAATGATAAGAAGAATGGCCGTCGGCACGGTGATGGTTTGCCTGATGCTGCTTCCGACAGGGCACTCACTAGCTGAAGGACCGGGATCAGAAACTGGCGCAACGAATACTTGGCCGACGAAAGGTTGGCAAAAGGGGACGCCCGCCAGGGTTGGCCTCGACGAAAAGGTCCTTGAGAGCTTTGATGCCGACCTGGCACGCGGCAAGTACAAGCTGGTTGACAGCTTCCAGGTCTTCCGCTGCGGAAAGGAAGTTTTCTCGCGGAAATATACTCACGATTACGGCCAGATCTACGCTAAAGAAGCGAAGACAAAAGGGCCGCTGAACGCGCGCCTGACGGGGCGCTACAACTATTTCGATCCCAACTGGCACCCCTACTATCACGGCACCAACCTGCACAGCATGCAATCGGTGAGCAAAACCGTAACCTCTGCGATTTATGGGGTGGCCATCACGCGTGGCGACTTCAAGGCGGGGTTAGACACGCCTGTGCTGAAGTACTTCGATGTCTCGAAGGTGAAGAACGTGGACGACCGCAAGCGCCGCATGACGCTGAAGGACGTTCTTACCATGACCACCGGCCTGCGGTGGAATGAGGAGGTTCCCTACGACGACCCGCGCAGCGACTCCAGCCTGATGGAGGCAACCGACGACTGGGTGCAATACGTGATTGATAAGCCGATGGCGGAGGAGCCGGGGAAAGTTTTCAACTACAGCAGCGGGGCCACCGAGCTGCTGGCTTACATCTTCCAGAAAGAAACTGGACAGGACATTGATGCGTATGGGCAGAAGTACTTGTTCGCTCCTCTGGGCATAAAGCATCACTGGAAGCGCACCTACCTGGGAGTGGTGGACACCGAAGGCGGCCTTTATCTGAATGGGGAGGATTTGGCCAAAATCGGCTACCTCTACCTGCGCGATGGAGTGTGGGCGGGGAAGCGAATCGTATCGCAGGAGTGGGTGAAGCAATCGCTCACGCCTTATATCCGGGCGGAGGAAAACTTCCAGTATGGGTTCAAGTGGTGGCTTTATCCTCTGAACGGGAAATTTGTCTGGATGGCGCAGGGATTTGGCGGCCAAAGGCTGATGGTTTTCCCGGAAGAAAAGCTGATAGCGGTTTTCACCGGGTGGGAAATCCTTAATGACCCAGCCCCGACGAAGGACCTGGTGGACCGGTTGCTGCCCGCGGTGAAGCAAAGTGGCTGCCGGTGACGACGTGGCTGAAGCCCCGCCCTTTCAGAACGGACTTATGAGATAGCTGGTAGCTCCTAATTGCCAAATGCTTACCGGCTGAATGTTGATTGCTGAACGAGGAACGCATGCCATACCTACTCAAGACCGAGCCTTCCGAGTATTCCTTCGCCGACCTGGAACGCGACAGATCCACCGTGTGGGATGGGGTGAGCAATCCCGTGGCGCTGAAGAACCTGCGCGCCATGAAGCCGGGCGAGCAGTTGGTGATTTATCACACCGGGGATGAAAAGCGCACGACGGGCACGGCTACGGTCGTTTTGGTGGATAACAACGATCCTAAGAATCCGCGGGTGACGATTCGCGCCGGTAAGAAGCTGAACCCGACCACGCTGGCGGAGATCAAGGCCCACAAGCTTTTCGGTGATTCGCCGCTCTTGCGGCAGGGAAGGCTCTCGGTGGTGCCGCTGAGCGAGGCGCAATATAGGTTCCTGACCGAGCGCTGAGACGGGGCTCGCAATCGGGTCCGCAGCGGCTGGGAGACGTAACAAGTTACGTCTCTACAGTACACATGGTGGCGAGCACGAACGCGTTGAGACGTTGCTGGCAACGTCTCGTGTAAGACCAGAAGCAGGTGCTTCGCTCCGCTCAGCATGACAAGCTCAAGAGGAGTGTGCAATTTCCTGCACACGCACATTCCTGCGCTGGAACCAGCAGTGTCACTTACACTTCCACAGCGGAGAAGTTTATTTTCGCGCTTCCGACCATCTGCGGTTCTTCCGAACAACAGATTGGGCCATAAGTGAGGGAGCCAAGGAATGGGACTGTTTAAGCCACGCCCGGAGCTGAGTTTTCTGCGCCTGCAGAAGGCGGTTTTCTGCGTGCAATGCGAGCTGATCCACGAAAACAACACGGCTACCTGCCTGGCGTGCGGCAGCAGCGCCGTGCTGAGCGTCTCGCGCGTGTTCGGGGGAGAGTTGGGGCAGCAGCCGCGGGCCACGCTGCTGCAGGACGCGGCCATGGAGCGGCTGGTGCGGGAGCTGATCGAATCGGTGCCGCCTGCGCCGGAACTGGTTCGGGAGAGGCCGGCCCTGGCCGCGCGCAGCGCGCAAGAAGAGCCGGTGACGGCGCTGGAGCTGCCGCGGGCGCCGGCGCAGCTGGACCTGGAGCCGGCTATTTCTGTGATCGCGGAGCGGGCGCAGTCGCTGACTGGAGCCACGGGCAGCGCCATCGGGCTGCAATGGGGCAGCGAAGTGGTGTGCAGCGCGCGTGCCGGCCGCACCGCGCCCGATCTGGGGGTGCGGCTGCAGACCGATTCCGGGCTTTCGGGCGAGTGCCTGCGCACTGGCCAGATTCTGCGCTGCGACGATGCCGAAGATCATCCCCAGGTGGAGCGCAGCGTGGCGCGGCGATTGGGCGTGCGCTCCATTCTGGTGGCGCCGCTGCAGCACTTCCGGCGGACTTTGGGCATTTTTGAGGTGCTTTCTACGGAGAGCTTCGCTTTCGACGACCTGGCGGTGGCCAACCTGCAGATGCTAGCGGGATTCATGGTGGCTGCGATCACGCGCGCGGCAGGAATGCCGGGAGAGAGAAAGCAGCTATAGGAAGCTCTCAGCTCTCAGCTGTCAGCTTTCAGATATTAGCTCCGGCCCTCGGTACTTGGCCAGTGCAGCAGCGTGCCGGACGTTGACAGTATCCGCAGCAGCACGCTTCGATTCCAGCCGCATTTGTTCCGGTAGATGTGAA
>DATJFA010000504.1:0-2443 GCA_035496015.1 Terriglobales bacterium
GGCCGAGAATTGCGAAGGCAGGATCTTGATTGCAACCTCGCGCCCAAGGCGCGGGTCGCGCGCGCGATAGACCTCACCCATTCCCCCGGCGCCGATTGTGCCGAGGATTTCGTAGGGGCCTAGCGAAGTGCCGGCACAAGACATTCTTCCCCCAGTGGTGAGGGCATCCTAGCACGCCAGCCGCTATTTTTGTTTTGCCGCCTTACGCTCGATTCGTGGTGCGCCCACCGCGGCGGGATCGTGGTCATAATACTCATAGGCCGACATCGGCTTTTCGTAGTTCAGGGACCAGGGGCGCTGGTCGGCTGGAATCTTGCCGAGCGCCCGCGCCATCTCCCGGATGTGAATGGCCACGGTCCCGCAGCAGGCGCCAATGTAATTCACCCCTATGTCGCGGGCGCGCTGGGCGTAAGCCGCCATCTCCCGGCGAGTCAGTTGCAGCGGATCTAACTCGAAGGGAAACTGCGGCAGGCTGGTGAAATCCGGCTTGTCCGCCGGAGTATGGTAAGCCACCGGCTGGGCTGCGAGAAACGTGTTGGGCACGGCTTTGCGCATCTCCTCCAGCAAGCCCAGCATGTTCTCCGGCGGACGCAGGCAGTTGATGCCCACGATGTCCGCCCCGGCATCGGCCAGCGCTTTGGCCGCTTCGCCCGCGCTTTTTCCTTCCGCTGTGGCGTTCTGATTTTCGAAGCAAATGGTCACCATCACCGGCAAACCTGTTTTCTTGGCGCGCTCCACGGCAATCAGGGCCTCGCCCAGCCAGGAGAATGTCTCGCCGATAACGAAATCCACGCCCTCCCCGGCCTGCACCGCCAACTGCTCGTCAAAGGTGGCCCGCACCCGATCCTTGGCCGCCTTGCTGTCGGCCTCATACATCCAGGTGAGGCTCAGATTGCCCGCGACCAGGCAGCGGTCGCCGGCCACTTGGCTGGCAATGCGCACGGCGGCGCGGTTCAGATCCTCTAACCGGTCCTGCAGCCCAACTGTGGCCAGCTTGTCGCGGCTGGCATAGAAGGTGAGCGCCTGCAGCACCTCAGCGCCCGCTTCGCGAAACTCGATGTGGAGCTGCCGCAGCGCCTCAGGATTGGTGAGCGCCACTTCCGGCGTGAACGGACCCGCGCGCACCCAGCCGCGCTTCTCCAGCTCCAGCAGATACCCGCCGTCACCCAGCACCGGCCCTTCCTTAAGTTTTTGTAAAATGCCCTTTTTCATATTTTCCTCACCTTCTGCTCCGCATCCGGAGACCGCTGCTCATGCATTTGAAACACGGTAATGATGGCGCAGGTCACGCAGCACCTGAAACGCCGCGTTATGCCCGGGCGCGCCGGTAACGCCTCCCCCGGGATGCGCGCCTGCTCCGCACAGGTACAGCCCGGCGATGGGACTGCGGTACTGCGACCAGCCCGGCACCGGCCGCATGAAGAAAAGCTGCTCCAGACTCAGGTCGCCGTGAAAAATATTCCCTTCGCTGAGCCCGTAAACCCGTTCCAGATCCAGCGGCGTCAGTACCTGCCGGGCCACCACCGCTGCCGGCACATTGGGGGCGTATTCCCCGATTTTTGTCACCACGCGGTCGCCCAGCAGCTCTCGATTCTCATCCCAGGTGCCGTGCCGCAGAAAATACGGCACGTATTGCACGAAGCAGGTCATGATGTGGCGTCCCTTAGGCGCAAGTGTATCGTCCACGTTGGACGCCACCACGCAATCCACCCACAGCTGCTCCGGAATCTCGCCGAACTTGGCGACGTCATAGCAGCGTTCCGCAAATTCCAGCGACGGCACCAGCGTGAACAGCGAGCGCTGCCCCGGACTGGCGTCCTCCGGCATGCCCTTCACCCGCGGCTCCTCCGCCAGCACCAGGTTGACCTTCGCGCACGGCCCGTTCATCTTGATACCCTTCACCGCCTGCCGAAAGTCGCCGGGCAATTCCTTGCCGTCCACCAGGCCCAGAAACGTGCGCTTGGGATCGGCGCTCGACAGCACCGTGCGCGCGGGAATTTCGCTTCCATCTTCCAGCACCACGCCCTTTACGCGGCCATCGTGCGCATCAATGCGCGCCACCGGAGCGGAGGTGCGAATCTGCGCCCCCCGTTTGCGGGCAGCCGCCGCCAAGGCCTGGGTAATGGCCCCCATGCCGCCGATGACGTGCCCATAAAATCCCTGCACGTCGTGCTCGCCGCCGCTCAGCAGATGAAACAGCAGGCCGAGCGCAGTCCCCGGGTCGTAGGGGCCCCCGTGCTTGCCATAAACATTGTTGGCGAGAAAAAGAGTTTTTACCTTCTCCGACTCGTAATTGCGGTCAAGGAAATCGCCCAGGCTGCCGGTCAGAAAGGAGATGAGCCTGGCAATTTCCTGATTGCTGATGCCGCGGAACCGCCGCCCCACGCGCAGCAGCTTCCACCAGCTTTCCAGCCCATCCAGCTCAACCTCCGGCGGCGGCTCC
>DATJFA010000505.1:0-2582 GCA_035496015.1 Terriglobales bacterium
GGACGTAAATCAGGGTAAGCAGGGAAGCGGTGCGCTCGGAGATGACCAACTCCCGGCCTTTGGCCAACAAGTAGCCGCGAATCACCAGCGCCAAGCCCACCAGCAGCAGCGAAGGCGCTTCCAGTTTGCCGGTAGAGGCTAGAGTCGCGAAGCCGGCCACCAGCAACAGGTAGAGCGCCAAGTGGAAATAGCGCTCAATAGCGCGGCTGGTCCCTGCAGGTTCGAGAACTGTGGCCGATTGAACCATGGGTGTCCTCGCTATTGTTGGACAGCTGCGGCAGGAAGGGAAGAGTGAAGTTGGTGGCGGCCTCTTCGTAACCTTCTGCTGCGGAACGAAGCCGCAAAGCCTGTATCATGATCGGCTCAGCATCTGCGAAGGAACAGGGAAAATTCATGCGTGGATTGAAGCAAAAGCGCGTCCTCATTACGGGAGGAGCCAGCGGTATCGGCGCCGCCACCGCCCGCCGCTTCCTGGAGGAGGGCGCGCGCGTAGTGGTGCTCGATCGCGATGTTCAGGCCGGGGAGCGCATTCAGCGCGAGCTGCCCGCGCTGTCGGGAGTGGTGAACGCCGATGTCGCCCGCCTGGACCAGGTGAAGGCCGCCTTCACCAAAGCGGTTCAGATGATGGATGCCGTGGATGTCCTCATCAACAATGCCGGTATCAGCATTCGCCACAACTTCCTCGACATCACGCCGGAAGAGTGGGACAAAGTGATGGCGGTGAACCTGACTGGCGTCTTCTACGTTGCCCAGACGGCCGCCCGCCACATGATGGAGAAGGGAAGCGGCGTTATCCTGCAGACCGCTTCCACCAACGGCATGATGGGATATCCCCATTACGCCGACTATAACGCCACCAAGGCAGGGGTGATTGAGCTCACCAAGAGCATGGCGCTGGAGCTGGCGCCCAAGGTGCGAGTGAACGCGGTGGCGCCCGGTTACGTGCTCACGCCCATGCAGCGTGCTGAATACAGTGACGAAATGCTGGAGGAAGTAAACCGCAAAATTCCCATGCGCCGCCACGCCAAGCCGGAGGAAATTGCGGCACTCTTTGCTTATTTGGCTTCCGACGACGCCGCTTTCGCCACCGGCCACGTGTACGTGATGGATGGTGCGGAAACCGCCGGCGGCCTGGCCAGCCGCTAAGGGGGTGTGCGCGCGGGCTGGGTTCGGCACGAGCCTGTATGGGCACGGGCTCGTGTGGGCAGCTGGCTGGTGTGGGCAGGCTGGCTGGTGTGGGCACGGGGCTTTGCCCAGTGCAGGCGGAGCGAAGCTCCGCAAGCCTTCGGAAGGGCGCGGGGTTTGTCCGAGTCGTAAACGATCCATGCCCTTTCCCAAATTATTCGTTCCAGGAACAAAATGAAAAAGGAGCCAAAGACAAACACTCCCGCGGCGGCCGGGCGCCTGCAGGGCAAGGTAGCCCTCATTACCGGCGCTGGATCCGGCATCGGGCGCGCCAGCGCGCTATTGTTTGCCCGAGAAGGCGCGGCCGTACTGGTCGTGGACGTGAACGAAAAAGCCGCCCGGGCGGTGGCGGACGCGATCACTTCCGCGGGCTCGCCGGCCTTCTTCGTACCCGCCAACGTGACCCAAGCCGCCGACTGTGAGCGCGCAGTTCGCGCCGCAACCGACAAATTCGGTGCGCTTCACATTTTGTTCAACAATGCCGGCATAATTCGCCGAGCCAGTGTTCTGGACCTGAGTGAGGCAGATTGGGACCGGGTAATGGCAGTGAACGCGAAATCCATCTTCCTGATGTCGAAATTCGCTATTCCAGTAATCGAAAAATCCGGCGGCGGCTCCATCATCAACACTGCCTCGGGATGGGGGCTGGCGGGCGGACCCAAGGCGGTTGCCTACTGTGCTTCCAAGGGCGCAGTCGTGCTGCTGACCAAAGCCATGGCCATTGACCACGGTCCGCAGAACATTCGCGTCAATTGCATCTGTCCCGGCGACACCGACACGCCCATGCTGCGCAGCGAGGCCCAGCAGTTGGGAACGGCCACCGACCGTTTTCTGCAGGAAGCGGCCCATCGTCCCTTGCAGCGCGTGGGCACGCCGGAGGAGATCGCCCAAGCGGCGCTGTACCTGGCCAGCGACGCTGCCTCCTTCGTGACCGGCACCGCTCTGGTGGTGGATGGCGGCGGGCTGGCCGGAACTGTCTAAATGCGGCGCGCGTTGGCCCGCGCCCGCGCCACTCCTGCGCGAACCCCGCGCTCAATGATGCGGTAGTAGCCGGCATGATCCATGGTCTTGATCACCTGGGCGGCAATGCCGCCGGGTGTGGCCGCCTCCTGCATCAACTTTTTCAGGGGAAGCTTCCCTTCCGTGAAGGCCATGACGCCGCCCGCTAGCGCGTGGGCCGCCGCAGCCAGCGCGGTTTTGCGGTCGAGCCCCAATGCTTGTCCTGCATTGGAGAGTGCCGCCAGGGCGTGGTATCCGTGGCTGGAAGAGTAAGTGGCGGTGAAGATGTCGAATTTCTTCTCGGGAACCTCGATCACCGCTCCCACCTGACTGAAAAAGTCGCGTACCCGCTTGCGTTCAGACTGCGACATCTCCCGGGCAAAAGCCAGTGCCGTGAA
>DATJFA010000506.1:0-4567 GCA_035496015.1 Terriglobales bacterium
GTGTGGTCCATATCGAACTGGTAGGACAAGCCGTGCTTGGCGTAATCCGCCGGCCCGATGTCCTTCTTCTCATAGGGACAATAGGGGCGGATGCGCTCGCGCGGATTATGCACCCAGCGCACCAGGTAGTCGTAGTTGGCCTTTTCGCCTACCCGCGTCAGGTTGGCTGCGAAGTCGCCGCCCTGCATCTGGTCGCCTTCTCCGATGGAGTGGCAGGCCAGGCAGCCGCGGGTCTCGAACAGTTCTTTGCCGTGCGCTGCATCGCCCGGCGCCGCATGTGGAAGCGGGTCCTTTAACGCCGTCTGCCAAAGGTAAGCGGCGATGGACCGGATCTGCTCATCGTTGAGCCGGAAGTTCGGCATCTTGGTGGTGGGCCGGAAGTCCGTGGGCTTGTGCAGCCACACCGGAATCCAGTTGCGGTTCAGCTTGGCGCGGACTTCTTTCAGATTGGGCCCGACCTTCTTCATGTCGCGCATCAGGTCGCGGGTTTGCAGGTCAAGCTGGTGGATTTGGCCATCCAGCTTGCTGTTGTCCACCTTCAGCGTTTCCGCCTTGGTGTACAGAACATTGGCGCTGGTGTTATCCGGCGCCTGGTCGCCTTCGTGGGTGTATTCGGCGGCCATCTTCAGGTTGTCAATCTTCTGCTGTTCCAGTTGCTTGATCTGCTGGTCCACTCCGCGCAGGTCGTCGGGCTCCGAGTTATAGCCTTGATATTTGTGGCAGCCCATGCAGCCGCGCTGCTCGAACAGGAATTTGCCTTGGCTGATGGTCTGTCCGGCGTTGCCGGCAATCAGCACCATGTCGCGCGAGTGGCAGTTCTGGCAGCCGGCCTCTACGTTTTCTTTTGGAAACAGCGGCCACAGCCAGTGCTCGTAATTGCCATGCGCCTTCACCACGCTAGTAGTGGCGCGCCCGTTGCCCTGGTGGCAGGTGGAGCAGCCGAACTTGTCCGGATCGTGGATGGTGAGCAGTTCCTCGTTCGAGTGGCTTACGAAGGCGCGCGCGTACTCATCCGGCTTTTGCCCGGGGGCCGCCATGTCCGCCGCCGTGATCTTCAGCGGCTCGCGGATGCCCAGATGGCAGGACTCGCAGCGGTCCACCATGATGGGATTGCCGCTGTTGCGCGGGTCGGGTATCACCACCTGATGGATGGCCGGCGAGATATCCTCCACCTTGTTCTCCAGTCCCGTCACCTGCGTCGGGGTCAGCGAAACCATGTGGTCGGAAACGTACTGTTCCATCTCCGTGTTGATCGCGGTAACGGGCTTGAGCACATCGCCCAGTTGGCTGTTGGCCGCGGTCCGCTGGTCCTTCAGTCCGTTGTATTCCGCTTCCAGTTGCTCGTAGTTGTATTTCTTGCGGCTGCCGTCGGGGAATACCACCGTGAACAACTGCTGCTCCCACCTGTCCAGTTTTTGCTGTTTGCTGCGTTTGGAAGCGGGGTCGGTATCGGTCTCGATGTCGTACGTCTCGGCGCTCACATACGCGCGCTTGTCGGTGAAGACGTTCTGCACCGCCAGAATCTGCGCGCTCAAGTCGCTGATCTGCTGGTTCAATCGGGTGATCTGAGGCTTGGCCCGCTCCTCCGCCTGCTTATACTGCTCCTCCAGTTTCTGGTAGTCGGGGCTGGACTCCACTTCCTGCTGCGACTTGCGCGACTTCGCCCGCGTCGTCTTCAGGAAAGCGCTGTAGCGCTGCTTGAATACTTCCTGGTAGCGCTTCCAGGGCCGTTGCCCGTAGGCTTCGTCCCACAGCGCCCAGAAGAGCGAAGCCGTCAGCACCGCCGTGGCCAGCGCGTAGTAGAGCGCGTAGGACTTACTGGTTATCGGATCGTCGTCAGGCGTGGGTAGCTCCGGCACCGTCGCCTCCTAGATATTGAAGTACGGCGTTATCCAAACGTACTTAATGTGCATGGCCAGGCGCAGGCCCATTTTGATCGGCAGTCCCACCATGGTCAGCAGAAAGAACACCATGATGGAGTACTGCAGCAGGCTCATGCGCCGGTAGTCCTTCGGCTGGTGGCGCCGGAACAGGGCGAACACGATGAACCCGCCCAGCAGGTAGTAGCCGCCTACCACCACGGCCCCGAACACAACCTTGCCCAGGTTCGAGGTTATGCCGAACAAATCCGGCAAGTCCCGGTTCACCTCATAAATCAGGCGGCTGTGGTCCCAGGTCTGCCCCGGCCAGAACCACTGCCAGCCTGGGCCGCGGATGAACGTCCCAATCAGGATCATGGCCACCCACAGAAACAGGAAGCCAAAGGCAAATGTTCCAATAGAGAAACGGCGCTGCCGCAGCGTGTAGTACCCGTTGCCCATGGGATTGGTGTCAATGTAGGGAACTACCATCAGCCCCACGATGATCAATGTGGGCATGACCACGCCCGCGATCCACGGGTCAAAATAAACCAGCATCTCCTGCAGTCCCAGGAAGTACCACGGCGCTTTGGCCGGGTTCATGGTGACGTTGGGGTTGGAAGGCTCTTCCAGCGGCGCGTTCAGCGTGATGGACCAGACCATGAGGATGGCGGTCACGATGATGGCGGCCAGAAACTCCACCCGCAGCAGGAACGGCCACACGTGCACTTCCTTCGCCCAGCCTGGCTTAAAGGGCCAAGTCTTGCGGTAGCGCGTCTTCGCTTCCTGGGGATTGGCCTCCAGTTCCGCGATCAGCTTGTCGTTGGCGCGCGCCTGCCTCACCGCCAGCGCGGTGTAGAAAATCAGCAGCGGCACCAGCGCCACGATGGGCACGTTGTCAGGTGCGGATACGATCTCCCACAACTGATGCCAATCCATAGAACCTCCAAGGGCTAGTTTCGAGTTTCATGTTTCCAGTTCAGAGGCTTAAGGGAAACTTGATACTCGAAACTTGAGACTGTTCTTATGCGTGCGCGGCGGCTTTCGCGCCACGCGGTTCTTTCACTTCTGATTCCAGCATCACGGGCGCGGGCCCGGAGATGCCGCCATCTTTTCTGACGCGCCAGAAGTGCACGATCATGAAAATCGAAGCCACGATGGGAATGCCGATGCAGTGCCAGATGTAGGACCGCAGCAGGGCATTGGCGTCCACAATGGACCCGCCCAGCAGCCCGAAACGTATGTCGTTGTACGGCGTCATTCCCAACTGGTGCCCGAACGGGCCTTCGTGGCCCAGCAGCGGCGTGGCGCGCGCCATGTTGGTGCCCACCGTCACGGCCCAGAAGCCCAGCTGATCGTCAGGCAGCAGGTAGCCGGTGAACGAAAGCAGCAACGTCAGCACCAGCAGGATTACGCCCACGTTCCAGTTGAATTCCCGCGGCTTCTTATATGAACCGGTGAGGAACACACGGTACATGTGCAGCCACACGGCGATCACCATCAGGTGTGCCGCCCAGCGGTGCATGTTGCGCAACAGCTTGCCGAAGGGCACGTCGTGCTCCAGGTAGAGCACGTCGCGGAAGGCCTGCACCTTCTCCGGGTGGTAGTAGAACATCAGCAGCACGCCGGTGAAGGTCAGCACGATAAAAAGGTAGACGGTGATGCCGCCCATGCCCCAGGTGTAGCTGTAGCGCACCGAGTCGCGGTTGATCTTGGCCGGGTGCAGGTGCAGGAACACGTTCGAGAGCACGCCCAGCGCCCGGTTGCGGGGCGTGTCGTCGTGCTTGTGGCGGAAGATGGAGGTGTAGACCTGGGTCTTAGTTGGGTCCTTGACCAGTTCCACTTGCTCCTTCGCTTTGGCCGGCAGATCCACCTTGAGCACTTGGACGTCTTCCTTGACGCCCGCCAGAACCTTGGTTCGCACCTTGGTCAGCAGCTTGACTCCGCCGCCGTTCTGGCTGCCGTTGCCGCTTCCGTTCTGGCCATTCTGATTTTTGTCTTCAGCCATATTGCCCTCTAAGCAAATCTTTCTCTTCTGTCATCCTGAGCGAAGTGCGTGACGAGCTTGCTCGGCTCGCGCGAGTCGAAGGACCTTGTGTTATCGCTGCGCTATACGGGTATGTACGCCCCCGGATCGTTAAACTGGCTCGGCTGGCCCTTCGGCCACGAGTAAAGGTGCGATGTATCCACCAGGATCTGCCCGTCGGGAGCGATCTCAATGTGCGCACGGTCCATCGGCCTCGGCGCCGGACCCTCAAAGTTGACTCCCTCATCGTCGTAACCGCTACCGTGACATGGGCACTTGAACTTGTGTTCCGCCGGTTTCCAGTCCGGAGTGCAGCCCAGGTGCGTGCAGCGGGCATAAATCACGAACAGGCGATCCGGCCGCCGGTCCACCCAGATGCGAAACTTCTGCAGCCACTTCTCGTCAACTCCCAGGGCATAGTCGGAAGGCGCTCCGATCTTAAACACCGTAGTGGGTTCAAACAGCGTGCGCGGTAGAAAGAAGCGGAAGAATGCAATCAGCCACGCGCCCAGAAACGCCACTACGCAGCTCCACACAAAGCGCCGGCGCTGCCGGTCCACATCGGTGTCCTCAGGACCTGCGGTCGCTACGCCGCCCGCCGCTGCCGCGGTTGACGTGCCCACCGCCGGCGTACCCACGTATTTCACCGCCGTTCCCGCGCGTGCCACGGCAGGCGGTCCCG
>DATJFA010000507.1:0-9941 GCA_035496015.1 Terriglobales bacterium
TGATTGGGACGGTGTGCCAGGTACACGTCTATGTGAGAGCTGCCATCCCCGTGCTCCCAATACTGGCGCTGCAGAAATTCCCCGGGACCAAGCACCGCCAACGTTTGCGGGGCGAACGGGAGATCAGTCCCCTGCCAGCCGGCAAACTGGAGCGGCAAAGAGGAGAGGGCAGGCCCCGGCGGAAGAAGATCCTGCCGAGTGCGCGTCTGCATGAAAAGCGCGGTGCCGGCCAGCGCAAGAGCAACCAGGGCAAAGCGTGCATTGGCGGAGATCACGCGTAGCCCTCCTGCTGCTGTTCGGGGCGGGCGCTGGACAACGCCCGCAACAGCCGATGGAAGGCGAAAAGCATGGCCAGTGAGCCCAGAAACACCAGCCAGCCGGAAAACAGATGGAGGGCGCCTTCCGCTTTATCCACGCCCCAATGCTGAACTACAAAGCCGGTGGCGGCGATGCGCAGGGCGTTGGCCAGAACCGAAATCGGCGCCGCGGCCAGCGCCAGCGCCACCCGCAGGGAATTTCTCGGCTCCACCAGGTATCCGTAAATGATGCTGAGGGCCACCAGAGAAAACAGGAAGCGAATTCCGCTGCAGGCCTCGGTAACCCCCAGGCGCGCGGCTTGCAGCAGAATGATGTTGCCCTCCCGGGCCGCCGGCACCCCTACCCCCATCAGCAGCACAGTCGCCACCTTGGAGGACAGTATCTGCAGCGGGAAAGTAAGTTGGCTGGCGATGGTCGCCGAAGGCAGCATGAGAACCAGAAAGGCCAGCGGAAAGGCGACGGCGGCCAGGTGCCGCCAGCCGGCCAGGAAGACGATCATGCCCACAATCAGGAGCAGCAGAGAGATGCGGGGCAGGAAAAACTCCGCACTGGCCACGCCCAGCAGCAGCGCCAGCAAGGCCAGCACTATGATCCCCAGGCCTGCCCAGGCTGGCCGGCGGGGCATTTCAGCCAGCCGCTTGCGGTCCTCCCATAACAACAGCAGGGAAAAGGCGGGCACAAACAACCCGTAAGTGTAATTCGGGTCCTGCCAGCACTGCTGGAGAACCGGCCAGGCAATGGGAGCGTAAAGCCAGCCCGTCAGCAGGCATAGAATTCCCCCCTCCCAGATAAACCGGTAGCGTCGCGGGCGGAGGCTGGCCATGGTCGGCATCACAGTGCTGCGCTCCCCTTATTAATTCTTCCTCCGCAACTTGCGCACCCGCCAGATAACGCCTCCCAGTCCGGAAATGAGCAGTAGAGACATGCCGGGTTCCGGTGTCACTGCCAGCGGGGTACTGGAGGAAGAGTCAGAATGGGGAAGCGCGGCAAAAGGCGCGCCAAACAGCGGCAGCACCCACCATCTCCTGCTGTTTTTCGCGATTTCCGTGGGAATTGCCGGAATTGGCCCTGGGTCAGCCTTCATCGGGTCGGTGGCTGGAGCGGCAATCATCGCCCCATAAGGCTGGTTGAAGGCCTCCTCCGGAGGTTCCATCGGCGAGCCCATATTCAGCGGCACCGCTGATACGCGGTTGCCGCACCGCGTGCGCGCGGTAATTTTCCCGTCTGTCACCAGGGTTTCACCCTGGTGCAGGGCGAGCTTTTTCCGCGTCCAGTAGACCTTCTGCCCCAGCCGGTAAGCCACAAACATAGATTGCTTTTGTGCCACCTGCACCAGTCGGGCATGCTGGAAATCGAAGCCCTGGTATTGCCGTGCTACCACCGAGTCGTCTGCCATCGCCAATTTCAGGTCAGCCAGGGTTCGAATTCCGCCCGGGATGACCGAGTAGGGGTATACCAAACGATTTTCCCCGCGTATGAATGAACTAGGACGGGAAGGATAATCCAGCGATTCCCCGGCCTCATGGGCCGAGGTCGGGGCCGGAACTGCATTGATTGCCGAGTAAGAAAGATCGGGACCGGACTGCCGGCGAGCTAGCTGCCAGGTGATGACCGCGGTGGCTGCAAACAACAGCAGAACCACCCATTTCACCCGCGCTTGGCTGCGTCTAAGCCCACTCCCGCGACGGTTTAAGACACGAGCCCTGGGATCCGCCACGTTAGTGCTCCTCTTTATGATGGGGGGAGGTTAAGTAAAATAGCACACCAGTCTCCATACACGGCAATTGGCAAAGGCGCTTAGATTCATACATCGGCAAGCGCTTCCAGTGTGGCCCGGATGGCGCTGAAGTGAAAAGGATTGCACAGGAAGCGCAATATACTACTACGGCAAATACACCAGAAACGCCGGCAACTAGCTCTAAGCCGGCCTGGAACCGGGTTCGTTCCTTTTTGATCCAACTACTGGAACCGGTTCGGAAGGGCACGGTTTTCAGCCGTGCCGCCAGCAGTCGCTGATAAGAGGGCTTTAGCCCGTGAGGTTCGTTTGCCAAAATCACTTGGCAGCGACTAGCCTGCCGTTCAGGGGTAAGGCTCCCGGATAGAGTAGAATTCCGGTCAAAGGAATAGAGGATGGCAAGCGTATCGGATGTAGTGAAGACCCGGCTCACCCACAGCGCCAATCCTGAGATGACCGTCTTGGAAGCGGCGCGCATCATGACCGAACGCAACATTGGCGCGCTTCCCGTGCTGCGCGAGGGGCGCCTGCTGGGAATATTCTCTGAGCGCGACGTGATGACGCGCGTGGTCGCCGCCGGCCGCAGTCCCGGCAGCACCAAGCTCTCCGAAGTGATGACGCCTTATCCGCGTACCGTCACGCCCGAGGAAACCATCGAGAACTGCCTTTTCATGATGAAGGAATTCGGCTTTCGCCACCTGCCCATTTGTGCCGGCGATGAATTCGTAGGCTTGGTATCGGTGCGCGACCTGATGCTGTTCGACCACCGCCGTCGTTCCGCCTGAGCCGCGCCCTGACGCCGGCGCGGATGACTATTGTTATCTTTAAGTATCTGACAGTATCCAACTGTAGCGTAAATGCCCCGTTCTCAGTCAGTTGCAATGTCCCTGCTTTTCGTCGGATACTTAATTGGTGCCTTCGGCCGATGAAGCCGCTCCCCGGGACCCTATGCCCCCAGATACCACAATCGAGCGCACCCCTAACCGATCCACGGATTCACCCGGCCAGAACACGCCAGCTGAGTCGGAACTGGCTGAAGTTCTTGTTCTGCAAAGCATTAGCGCTGAGCTTATTCATGAGCAGAGTGCTGAGGCTCTGTACGAAAAGATTGTCGATGCTGCTGTCCTCATCATGCGCTCCGATTACGCCAGCATACAGATGTTGTTCCAGGAGCGCGGGTCGGGGGGTGAACTGCGTCTGCTGGCTTTCCGGGGATTCAATCCGGAGGCGGCCAAATTTTGGAAGTGGGTACGCGCCGATTCCAAGAGTACCTGCGGGCTTGCCCTGCGCACTGGACAGCGGGTGGTCGCGCCAGACATAGCAAGCTGCCCGTTCATGGCGCATTCCGAAGACCAGCAGATTTATCTTGGAACCGGCATTCACGCCTGCCAGACCACACCGCTGATCGGCCGCGGTGGCAATGTAGTTGGCATGATCTCCACGCATTGGCGCGCGCCGCACCAGCCCTCCGAACGCGACTTCCGGCTATTCGATATTCTGGCGCGGCAGGCCGCTGACCTTATCGAGCGTGCCCGCCGCGAGCAGGAATTGGCCGAACGGGCAGCTCTGTTGGATCTCAGCACCGATGCCATTATCGTGCGTGACCTCCAGGGTCGCATACTCTATTGGAGCCGGGGCGCACAGCGGCTGTACGGCTGGACGCGCGAAGAAGCGCTGGGGGAAAACATCCATGCTCTCCTCCAGACCCAGTTCCCGGAACCGTTGGAACAGATCAGCGACGAGCTGGTGAGGAAACATTATTGGCAGGGAGAACTGATACACACGGCGCGCGATGGCCGTCGCGTGGTCGTGCTTTGCCGGAAAGTACTGGACGGGACCCCTCATGGCACCGGTTCGGTGCTGGAGACGAACACCGATATCACCGAACGCAGGCGAGTGGAGCAACTGGCCAGGTCACAGGAAGAAAGATTGCGCAAAACCGAGAAGATAGCGGCAGCCGGCCAACTTGCTGCTTCCCTGGCTCATGAGATCAATAACCCCTTGATGGCGGTCACTAATGCCCTTTACCTGCTCAATCACAGTCCTGATCTGAATGCGAACGACAAAAACCTGCTGCGAACTGCCGCCGGCGAGCTCGCGCGTGTTTCACGCATTGTCCAGCAAAGCCTCTCCTACTATCGCGCTGGAACTGTTGCCCAGGAGATTGACCTGGCCGCCCTCGTGGCGGAATCACTCGAAGTATTCAGCGACAGGTTCAAACGAGCGGACGTCCAACTCGCGAAGAAAATCATGCCCGGCGGATTAATTACGGGCGTCGGCGGCGAAGTTCGTCAGGTGATAGACAACCTGCTGCTCAACGCCCTCGAAGCCACACCCGCGGGGGGGCGAGTAGCAGTCTCTGTGCGGCGCTCCCTCAACTGGAGCGATCACGACCAGGTAGGTGTGCGCCTCTCCATCGGCGACACTGGATGCGGTATACCCAGGGAACATCTGCCCAGAATCTTCGAGCCTTTTTTTTCCACCAAACAAGAGCGCGGCACCGGACTCGGCTTGTGGGTGGTTCGAGGGATTGTTCTAAAGCATGGTGGTGCCATCCGGGTTCGCAGCTTTGCAGCAGAGGGGCGGACCGGTACTGTTGTCTCTGTGCTCTGGCCTTGTCTCGGCCAAACCCGTTCCGCCGCTTAATCAAACGTGCCCAGGTGGCCCGGATTCACGCCCGGCGGGTGGCCCAGGTTCGCGCCCGGTTTTTGGGCGCTAACCTGGGATCACTGATCTCCTCTCCCCGCTCCCGGCCGGATGCTGCTTTCTCCAGCATGAACGGCAGGTTATACTCCGCCCCATGCCCATCCGGCAGCGGCATGGATGTCTCACATCGCTTTTCGGTCTTCTCCTGCTCGGAGTCGGCGTGGTCTACGCGCTGGCGGCGCTGACCAGCCCCTGGGCCTTTCACATCGGTGGGCGTTGGACCCCTCTGCTGTATTGGTCGGGGTCCGGCAAATTAGTGACCAAGGCTGGAACTTACCCCCTGTACGTCTCCTTCTTCCCCGCTTCTCATTTTTCCCGGCTGCAGTTGGACGGCCTGCGCCCCACCGGCGGGCTGCAGGGCTCGGGCTCGTTGTGCACGGCGCCCGGCGTGATGCAGCCCCTGAAGCTCAGCGGCACGATTTATGGCGGCTGGCGCACCACCGAGGGCAGCCTGATGGCATTTCGCCTGCTCGAACGCAAGCTCTTTGACGCCGGCCAGCGGCAGGGTTACTTCGACCTTTACGGCCGCTGGCAGGGGCAGCAGCTGGTCATGAACGATCGCGGCCGCTTTGCCGGCCTATTCCGTTCCGGCCTGAAAATCGAACATGCATCCGTCACCCTGGACTGGGGCGGTTACCCCGAGTTCAAAGCCGCGTGCGCCAGTGCGGCGAATCCAAAACCGCATCGCTGATACGACTACGTCCAGGCGCTGCCCCTGCTGTTGCGGCGCGCTTAGCGTGTGCCGGTTTTCATTTCCGCCGGACGATGATAGCTGCCGGGCTCCGCGCGGAAGCTGATGGCCAGCCGGTTCCAGCTGTTGATGGCGACAATCGCCAGGGTCAAATCCACCAGTTCCTTTTCGCTGAACTGGCTGCGCGCCATTTCAAAAACCTCGTCCGGAACATGGTCTTTGCCGACCAGGGTCACCGCCTCGGTCCAGGCCAGGGCGGCGCGCTCGCGCTCGCTGAAAAAGGGCGTTTCCCGCCACACCGGAACCGCGTACAAACGCTGCTCGGTTTCGCCTTCCGCGCGCGCGTCCTTGGTGTGCATGTCCACGCAATAGGCGCAGCCATTCAGCAGCGAAGCCCGCAGCCTCACCAGTTCCTGCAGCTTCAGTTCCAGCCCGGAGTGGCGAACATACTGCTCCAGGGCGTAAACCGCCCGATATCCTTCCGGCGAGAGTCTTCCGGCGTCCAGCCTGGGTTGCATTGCTTCCTCCTTTTTTGGCCGCTTAGCGCGTAAAATGTCTTTCATTGTTTTCGATGAAGCAGCGTTGGCAAACGGTCCAAAAATGTCGTAACCCGACAAGTTGGGAACACATCATGGCTGGTCACAGCGAGATCACCCGGGAAGAGGAACGGCGGAAGCGGGAATTGATGCTGGATAAAACGGTAGCCGATTCCTTCCCGGCGAGCGATCCGCCCTCTTCCGATCCCAATCCTTACCCCGAAGACCTGGAACCTGCGGCGTAAGCGCCGGTTTAAAGTTTACAGGGGAGCGCGAAGGGCGGGGCTGGTGCGGTCGGAGCGCCGCGGCTTCTGCGCGAACATGTCTTCATCCGCCGCGTGGATGAGGGCGTCCATGGACATGCCGGGAATGAATGTTGCCAGGCCGCAGCTAAGGGCCAGCGTAATCGCGCTGTCGTGGCGGGCGTTGCGCGCCTCCACAAAGCGCTGCAGGCGGTCCACCGCAACCCGTGCCTGGGCCAGGTCGGTCTCCGGCATCAGGGCGATGAACTCGTCGCCGCCGTACCGGACCACGGAGTCGGAGGCGCGGAAATTTCTCTGCAGCAGGTGGGCCACCTCGACCAGGATGCGGTCGCCCTCCACGTGACCGACCCGGTCGTTGATAACCTTGAAGTCATTCACGTCGGCCATCATGATGGTGAAGCGCCCCTTGGTGCGCTCCAGTCGCGCAATTTCCCTCAGCAGCGTTTCATCCAGCCAACGGCGGTTGTAGATGCCGGTCAGCGCGTCCGTGCGCGCCGTGCGTTCCGCAACCTGCAACTGGTGGACGAGCTCGCGACGGGTCCGCACCAGTTGCAGCCGTTGCGTAAAAAGATACACATTCGACAGAATGAGCAGGATCAGCAGCCCAAAAAACAGTTGCGGGCCATTGGCCTGGTGGGAAATGGTCGCCGTCACGTCCCACAGCATCTGCGGCACCAGCAGCAGGAGCAGTCCGGCCGCCATGACCACCAGGATGCCGGCCCCGATGCACCATAGCTGCAGGTCGCGCCAGTCCAGCGCAAGTATCTTTTGTTCGATGTGTTCTGGCGCTTCCGGCGCAGCGGTGGGGAGGGGCGGCGCCGCTTGGGTTTCCATAGATGGCTCCACGGCCATTCGTCCGGTCGTTACCGGCATTACACTGCGATGTGCGGCAGTGTACAAGCCTGGGAACCGACGAGGTTAATGCCGCTTGCGGGACGTCGGGGAAACTACCTATACGCGCTTTGAGGTGTCGCGATGAACTATGAATTCACTGCTTTGCCCGAGGAGCGCATTCCGCGGGCCTCTTCCCCACTGTTTCAGCATTTGCTCGACACCTATGCCAGCGAGACCAACAAGGTGATCGCCGTCTGGCGCTGCTTTTCGGATGCGGACCTCTCCTTCCAGCCGCACCCACGCTCTCAGCCGGTTCTCGAGATTTTCAAGCACCAGCTGCTTTCCGAACGGCGTTTTTTCGGCGAGTTCCTGGGCGCTCCCGAACCGCCGCCCCCGGAAGTTCTGCCCAAAGCCCCTACGATGGGCAACTACACGCAGCGCATGCTGCAACTGGCCCAGCCCAGGCTGGAGTACCTGGCCGCGCAAAAAGAAGAGTGGTGGCTGCAGCCTGTTCCGTTTTTCGACGTAACTCGGCAGCGAATCTGGATTTTCTGGCGGCGCCTGCTGCACACCTGCCATCACCGCACTCAGCTTACGGTCTACCTGCGGCTGATGAATCGCTCAGTTCCCTCAACCTACGGCCCCACCGCCGATGTCAGCTGGAAAGGCGCCGACCCCACGCAGTCGGTCGAAGCGGCCGGCCGAAAATAGCTTCAGCTGACAACCTGGAATGTAGCTTTGTGGCGCCCTCGCGTGGCGCAGCTCTTTAGCGCTGCCTTACCCATTTCCGCTGTCATCCTGAGCGTGCGTGAACGGAGCGCAGCGAGGGCCTGCCCTGAGCTTGTCGAAGGGAGCACGCGAGCGAAGGACCTGTGCATTTCTTTTTTGCTCGCTCCGCTTTTGGGTGGCGCAGCTCTTCACCGCTGCCTTATCTCCTCTCCCTCTACTCTGTCACCTCGAGCGAGCGCGAACCCAGCCCGCCCACGAATGCTCACATCCCTCCTGTGTCCCGCTTCCTTGACACTCCCTCCTGCTGGTGCTTTAGTCCGAGTAGGAGGAGGCGTAGCGGCTGCTTATTCGGCTTGCAACCATGAGCACGAATCCATCCCCGCGAATGGAAGACACCCGTGCCCTCCATTGGGTTGCCCTGGCTCTCACCCCCGGCCTGGGTCCCACCCGAGCCCGCCATCTGGTGGAATTTTTCGGCTCGGTAGATCACCTTTTTCAGGCTTCGTTGACCAGCCTGGAAGCGGCCGGCATTCCGCCCGCGGCGGCCCAATCGCTGGCCACCGGCAAATCGCTGGAGCTGGCCGGCGAAGAACTGGTGCGCGCCCGCGCCGCCGGCGTCACCATGGTCACGCTCGACGATCCCACCTACCCCGCCCAACTGCGCCAAATTTATGATCCGCCGCTGGCGCTCTACGTGCGCGGCAATCCGGACCTGCTCTCCCAGCCCGCGCTGGCCGTGGTGGGCACGCGCCACCCCACGCCTTACGGCCTGGGCATGGCTGAGCGTCTTTCCTGCGACCTGGCCGCGCGCCACCTCATTATTGTCAGCGGCCTGGCCCGGGGCATTGATGCTGCCGGCCACCGGGGCGCCCTGGCGGGCCGGGGCAAAACCATCGCCGTCTTCGGCACCGGCGTGGACGTCATCTATCCCCGCGAAAACCAGCGCCTGGCCGACCAGATCCTCGCCACCGGCGGCGCCTTATGCTCCGAGTTCCCCATGGCCACCTTCGCCGCTCCCCAGAATTTTCTCATCCGTAACCGCATCATCAGCGGTCTCGCTTTGGGCGTTCTGGTCATCGAAGCCGGCGAGTATAGCGGCACCCGCATCACCGCCCGTTGAGCCCTGGAGCAGAACCGGGAAATGTTCGCTGTCCCCGGCAATGTAACCAACCGCCAGGCCTGGGGCCCTAACACCTTGATTAAACAGGGGGCCAAGCTGGTGGCCACCTGGGAAGACGTCTGGGAAGAGCTCCCTACTCAAATCCGTCTGCAACTCGCCCCTCCTGAGGCTGAATCCTCAGCCCCCTCTACTGCATCTCTTTTCGAAGAGGACACGCTCACTCCTCACGAGCGGCGCATCCTCAGCCTCCTCCGTCGCGACGAGTCCACCCACATTGATGAGCTGGTGGAACGCCTGGAGCCTGAACTCTCTTCCTCGGAGATTTTTGCCGCCCTCTTCGAACTGGAACTGGCCGGCAAGGTGCGGCAGTTGCCGGGGAAGAATTTTGTCAAGAGCTTCTAGCTGCTAGCTACGAGCTACTAGCTTGGAGCGCAAGCCTAAATGCCCTGAACGGAGGTCTCGTATGAAACACTTCAAGGACTTAAAGGTCTGGGTGAAAGCGCATGAGGTGACGATCGCCATTTACCAGAGCACGCGCAGTTTTCCTCGTGAGGAGATATATGGTCTGACCAGTCAGATGCGACGGGCAGCTGCATCAATCGCCGCGAACATCGCTGAGGGATGCGGGCGACGCTCTGATGCAGAATTGCATCGCTTCCTCCAGATTGCGCGTGGCTCAGCCAGCGAACTGGAGTATCACCTGTTGCTCGCGCGTGACCTGCATTTTATGAATGGGGGCGATTTCAAGCGCATCGAAGCAGGAGTAGAAGTTCAAAGAATGTTGACCTCACTCGCGCAACGCTTGCGCCCTCCTATCGCAGGACGCAGTGTCTCGCCGTTATGAGGGCGAGCGAATTGAGCTTTAGCTAGTGGCTAGTAGCTAGCAGCTAGTAGCTGCCAGCCGCCCTTTCGTGCTAGCTTCAATATCAACCACCTCCCACAGAGGTTCCATTGGCAAAAGGACTAGTCATCGTCGAATCGCCGGCCAAGGCCAAAACTATCAAGAAAT
>DATJFA010000508.1:0-3545 GCA_035496015.1 Terriglobales bacterium
TTTTTGCGATGCGCATGCACAACCCGCCACATCCTGGAAGCGTTTTGCGCGACTATTTGGGAGAAGCCCCAGTCACCGAAGCGGCAAAGCACTTGGGAGTCACTCGAGTAGCTTTGTCCCGTATTCTGAACGGGGCGGCAGGAATTTCAGCCGATATGGCGCTTCGCCTCTCCGAGGCCCTGGGCACCAGTGCCGAGCTATGGACCGGGATGCAGTCGCAATATGACCTCTGGCGGGCGGCGAAACGGCGCCATAAGAAAGCTCCGCCGCTGCCGGCACGCGCCACGCAACGCGTGGCGGGATGACCGCGTTGCTTCAGGAGTGCACACCTTCGCGCGCTTCAAGATAATCGTCGCCTGGCTGAATGCTGAGTGCTGAGTGCTGACTGCTGAGTGCTGGTTCTAAACCGCCCGCTTGCGGGCGCGGCCGATGCGGCGCACCACCGCAAAATAAAAGTCGCGCGCGCCGTTGGCGTCGTCGGGCTTGCGAAAGAAGAGAGAACGCAGGAAGCGTTTGCCCACCCGCCCGGCAACATAGGCGTCATAGAGCTCGGTGCCCAGCATGTGCCCCAGCTGCCGGGTGGCAAAATCGAAGCGCTCTCCGGTAAAGCGGACGCCTTCCTCGATCAGCGCCGGAATGGCCAGATAGCGCTTCATGCTGCCTTCGTAATCCTTGTGCAGCACCAGAAAATCCAGCAGGCGCATGTATTCGGCGTAGCTGTAAGCATGGCAGCTTTCAATTTCCTGTTGCGATTGCGTGTACAGCGCGTAGAGGTCGGCTTCCCGCACCGGAGGCCGCGCCGGGTACAGCACTCGCGAGCCGAAATAAGCCAGCGCATGCTCCAGCACCCGCGTGTAGAACCGCTCTTCCGGCTCAAGCTGGCCGTTGCCATTGCCGTTCGCCGGCTTGCTTACTGAGCCGCGGCAGGCATGATGCAGAAACGACGCCGCTTCTTCGGCCACATGCACCATCTGGAACTCGGTGACGTAGATAGAATTCATCGCCGGCAGGTAGGCGCTGCCCTGCTCCGCCAGGCGGGCGCGGATGGCTTTGCGGTCGGGCTCGGCCGCAATTCGCCGCTGCAGCAGCTTGTGCAGAAGCTCATCGGTGGAGCGGCAGTAGACTTCGGGCAGCTGGTCCACCAGAAACTTGGGCTGCCTGCCGTTGTGCGCCGAGCAGGCGTTGATGTTCAGAAAGCGCGCCAGCCCGTCAATCAGGTTGTAAACCGTGGGGCCGAAGTCCGGCGCTCCTGCGCCTTCCCGGCTCCAGCGGTCCAGGCACAGCCGGTAGCTCTCATATTTTTCCAGCGGGGTGGAGTTGAAAACGCAAACCACATCATCGGTGACCTTCACCGCCTCCACCCGCTCGCGCTGCTCTCCCGCCGCCTTCCAGTAGAGAGGATCAACATTCTGCAGCACCGTGAGCACCCGCTCCTCGGGCAAGAGCTTCTGCAGCAGTTCGGGGATGTGGTTGGGGGCAAGGTGCGACTCCCCGAACAGCACCACAATTTGCGCTTCCGGATGAAGCAGCCGCAACTCGGCGATCTTTTCGGCCGCGTGCCGGTCGCGAGCGGCGATCTTGCGCAGGTCGTCGCGCGGCATGCAGTCCAAACCATAAATGAGCACGCCGTGGCCGCGGGCCCCGGCCAGCAGCTCGTAAAATGGCTCCCACTGGTAGCCCCAGTCCAGATCGAAGCGTATGCGCTCGCGCAGCTCCTCTTCCTCGATTTCGCCGCGCATCCATTCATCCACAATGTGCTGGTCGCGGGCGAAAATCGTCTCCAGCCCCAGCACCACCGGACGTTTGTTGGAGACCGCCAGTTCGGCAATGAGGCCGGCAGCGTAACGCTGTGAGGCCGGCAGCGCATGGTAGTCGCCAACCAGGAGAATCCCTGCCCCAAGCAACATGTGTTCCAGGTGCTCATGGCCAAGCACCGACTGGTAGCTGCGGAAAGCTTCGCTGAAGTCCCGCAGGTACTTACGCCGGCTGTTGGGATCGGTGGCGCGGATTTCGCGCTCCACCTGCGCTAAGGCATGCAGTTGGGCGGCGTTACGGCGCCATCGTAAGGTGGAAGCACTGGCCATGATTGCGGATCGTTGTACCGGGGTCAGGTCCTGCTGGCCGCGGGCGGTTTGCCCAGAGGAGGGGCCAGCAGCAGCTTTCCTTGACTTGCCGGAGCTGCTCTCCCTATGCTCAGCTTCCCAGGGGGAAACGGGGAAACCTCGTCTATAACTCTGTTAGATGCCAACTCTTATAAACTCAGCGGGGCCCAAAAATTTAACCGTCGCCACCACCGGCGCCAGCGGCTCGCTCTTCCTCCGCGAGCTGCTGCTGGCCCTGGAACGCGACCGGAGGGTGAAAACCGTCAACTTCATAGCCTCCGACAACGCCTTACGCGTTCTGGCAGAAGAACTTAGCATCCGCGGCCGCAGCCGCCTGCTGGAGCAACTACTGGGCAAAAGCCCAGCCAAGTTCCACGAACAAGCCAACGCCGATATCGGCGCCAATGTGGCCAGCGGCTCCTATCCTGCTGAGGGCATGATCGTTATGCCCTGCAGCGTGGGCACCCTGGCACGCATTGCTAATGGCCTTGCCGTCCACCTGATTGAGCGCGCCGCCGACGTTTGCCTCAAGGAGAAGCGGCCCCTGGTGCTCTGCGTCCGCGAAACGCCGCTCAATAAAATTCACATCCGCAACCTCTACCGCGCTGCCGATGCCGGCGCCACCATCTACCCGATGATTCCCACCTTCTACAACCGGCCTGCAGGCATGGAAGCCATGGCCCGCCAGTTCGTTTACCGCGTGCTGGCCCACATTGGCCTGCCCCAGCCCGACGCTTACCGGTGGAAAGCGTAAGTCATTAGTCTAGAAGCACATTTTGGAACCTAATAGATGTCAGGGGGACATGGCTTGGGGTCACTCAAGTTCCCAGTACCTAGTACCTAGTACCCAGTCGTTCCGGTTTTGACTGGGTCCCAGGTACTGGGAACTGGGTACTGATTCGGTACGAGCAGCCGCGATTCACAGTCCCCAATTGACCCTGAGTAGAAGCAGTATTACTCTGACCTCACGCGGAAAGGAGGTGATCCGATGGATTGTGACGGCAAATGTAGTAGCGAGGTGACTGGGACTTAGGGCGTAGCTCGCAAGAGTCTCGCCAACACCGGTGAGTATTGGGAAAGCCGCCCTGGATGTGATTCAGGGCCCCGGAGTTAGCCTGGGGCGAGTAAACCCCCTAGGTCAATCCCAACAGTTACCGGCGACCCGCAGCATCCCTGATTCGGCGCGCGCATCGAGGGCGCGTAGCTGGGGCAGGATGCGGCGGGTCGTTTTATTTTGGGCGAAGGCCGAGATGCGACCGGATGATTGGTCGGAATTCGCTGGCGCAGGAATAGCCGAAGGTACGACTGGCGGCGATACTATCTGCACCTGGCCATGCGACGGGAACGAGCGATTGCCAAGGTCGCCATGGCAAGGAAGCTGGCCGTGCGTCTCTACTGGATGTGGCGCAACGGTTGGGAGTACGCGCAGTTGCCTAAGCTTGG
>DATJFA010000509.1:0-6393 GCA_035496015.1 Terriglobales bacterium
AGGGAAATGTTTTTGCCGGATTTTCTTCCTGTGACGGTGATATCCAGCTCCTGAATGTCGTCCAGCAATTGCGCCATTTTCGAAGTCATTGTCGCTCTCCTCGAATCCGCATTGCACAGCTTAGCGCGGCTGGGTGAGAGCGCGCCACACCTCAGGCGCAGGGAACTGGGGCTGGCGGATGCCGGACGCGCTTGACCGGCATGACAGCTGACGGCCTGCGTCGCAAGAATTCGCTTGCCAACCGCTGGGAGCGGGAGCAGACTGCCGCAGGCTTTTATGGCTGGCATTGTAGACCGCCCGCGGAGATTCGGCCCATTTGCGCCCGCGCTGGCGCTTCTGTTCCTCTGCATTCTGGTGAACTACGTTGATCGCGGCAGTCTTTCGGTTGCGGCTCCGCTGCTGAAAGACGAGCTGCACATTTCCGTCACCCAACTGGGTTTTCTCCTCTCCGCATTTTTCTGGACCTACACCGCCATGCAGTTCGTGAGCGGCTGGCTGGTGGACCGGTTCAACGTCCTCGTGGTGATTGCGGCGGGATATCTGATATGGTCGCTGGCCACCACGGCAACAGGGTTGGTACAGGGCTTCACCTTGCTGATCGTGTTGCGGTTGCTGTTAGGTATAGGAGAATCGGTGGCGTTTCCCGCCTGCTCCAAAATTCTGGCCTGCCATGTGATGGAGGAGGGTAGGGGATTTGCCAACGGCGTGGTCACATCGGGATTGAGGTGCGGCAACGCAGTGGGCACGCTGGGCGCCGGGCTGCTGATCGCAACCTACGGCTGGCGGCCAGTGTTCATCGGCATCGGCCTGATCAGCCTGCTGTGGCTGCCGGCATGGGCGAAGTGGAGGCCCCGAGGTCCAGGTGTGAATCCTCCCGCCCCCGCCAGATCCGCAGGTTTCGCTGAGATTTTGCGGCAGCGCTCATTCTGGGGCGTTTGCGGAGGACATTTTGCCACCAACTACCACCTGTATTTCATGGTTACCTGGCTACCCTACTATCTGGTACACACGCGTCACCTTACTTTACCAACGATGGCAAAGACCGCTGGCGTCTACTACCTGCTGGAGGCGATTTCGGCCATGATGACGGGGTGGCTGGCGGATGCATGGATACGCAATGGGCAAACAACAACGCTGGTGCGAAAGGCGGCCATGGCGGTCGGGGCCGCGTTTGCGGCAACAGGGATGTCAGGGTGCGCTTTGGCCGCGGGCCAGACATATCTGGCTTGGCTGATGGTTGCAGGCCTGGGAGCCGGCGCTCTCGCATCGGGTAACTTCGCATTCAGCCAGACGCTGGCCGGGCCGGAAGCAGCGGGAAGGTGGACTGGACTGCAGAACGGCATGGCCAACTTCGCCGGCGTCATTACTCCGGCCCTGAGCGGATTGATTGTGGACAGGACAGGAAGCTTTCTCGGCCCCTTCGCCATTGTTGCCGGCGTATTGCTCATGGGCGGCTGCTCGTGGGTGTTCCTGGTGGGGCGGGTTGAGCAGGTCAACTGGGATCGGCAAAGCGGGGTGATGATTCCGGCCAATGCAGTGTTGCAGACGCGCGAGTAAGGATCCAATTATTGATACCTGCAAAAAAAGTTCTGGAGTGTAAGGGTCTACCGATGCGAAACACAAGGTCCCTCGACTCGGGCTTGTCTCGCAAGCTCGACGCACCCTCGCTCGGAATGACATACAAAACGGAAGATGCACAGCATTCCCTACGCAGCAATCAATAGTCCATTTATTGGCAGCAAAAACGACGGGAGCTAGGCTTTGACGGGGGCGAGAGGGTTTACGGGAGCGGATTCCGCTTCTTTTTCCTGCGAGGGAGCGGCGGTGTTGGCGGGTGCGGCCGGAGCAGCCACAGGTAGCGGCGGCACCGCGTCGGTGTTATCCAGCAGCCGATGGTGGAGGCAGTAAAGCGCCAGTTCAAGACGGTCGGAAACGCCTAGCTTGTCGTACACCTTGCGCAGATAATTCTTCACCACCTGCTCGGTGGTGTTCACCCGCACCGCGATTTCCTTGTTCTTCATGCCCTGGGCGACGCAGGCCACAATCATCATTTCTTTCTGCGTCAGGTGGACCTTGGCGGCCGGAGCGATGGGGCGGGTGGCCTGGGTGCGGAAGGCATGCAGCACCCAGTTCACCGCCTGCTCATCCAGCCAGATATCGCCCTTGGCCACCTTGTGAATGCAGGCTACCAGGGTTTCCGGCGGGATGGAGCGGTCAATAATGCCGTGAGCGCCGCGGCGGAAAAGTTCCAGAATCTCGTCCTGGCTGGCGCCGGCGGTAAGCACTATTAGCTTGGAGTTGGGAGCGCGGCGCAGCAACTCGCTGACCGCTTCCGCAGGCTCGGCGGCCAGCGCAGTCTCAAAAAGGATGACGTCGGCGCTGAACTTGGCGAGGGCGGAAATGGCCTGGCCGTAGCTTTCGGCCTGGCCGACCACGCGAATGTCATCCTCCAGGGCGAAGATCTTGCGCAGGCCGACGCGGAAAATGGTCTGGCTGTCGGCCACAATCAAGCGGGTGAACGCCTTGCCCTGGCCGTTCTGCGCGTTCTCGCTATCGCTCTGAAGTTGGACCGAGCTGCTGGCCATAGTGCCTGTTATTTCCTCGCGCCCTGGCGCTCTAAACCATACTCGTCAATGACCACGCCTACCCAGTAGCTCTGGTTTTCCTGAAAGCAGCGCACGGCGCGGCCACGGCAGTTCACGACCACGCTGCTGGTTGTTCCCAGTACTTGCGCGGGCATGCAGATGCTGAATTCCACGGCGGCTCCGATGGGGACTTCTTCATCGGTCTGGAAGAGGACGCCGTTGGCTGAAATGTTGCGGGTCTGGCCGGCGTGATCGCCCTGCGGGCTGTGAAATTCCACCGGCAACTGCAGAGGAAAGCGGGCAGCGCTCTGCATGTCACTAAAGCGGGCTGAATGCCGCGCCGAGTGTTCTGCTTCCGCTACCGCCGAATGTGGCCTGACCTCTTTGGACACGCTCTTCTCCACCGTGGAGGCAGCTGGGGGTAGCGCGCTCCAGACCACAAGCTGGGATAGGTGGAGCTTACAACGAGGTGTGGAGCGGGAAAAGTTACGAAAGTTATGGCCTATTCGAGTGAGACCAAAGAGAACGCAGCTGACACTAACCTCACTACCTGATGCCGCGGCAGCGGTCAAAACCTGCGTTTGTCACCTCGGCGATAGCGCAAGGTTCCTCGACTCGCCATTCGGTTCACAAGTGAACCGGATAGCTTCGCTGGGGATGACATTCGGAAGTTTCTCTCCAGCGAGCCGCTCAAACGGGAGATCGGTTTCAGTTCTGCATTTCAGTTCAATTCAGAAATTGAGGGCGAACCAGGGTTGCCGAAGTGACGGCTATCACTGAGGCGTGCGGGCGAAAAGCGTACATTCTGGTGGAGGACGCTCGTGGTGAGGAGGGTCAGCCTGCCGCGGCAAAGAGAGAATACGCTAATACCGGCTTTGGGCCCACGAACCCGGCCGGGTGATGGCATTGCAAGTGGAGCGGGCAGCGACGTGCCGCCGGAAAAACCCCAGCGTCGTGAGGAAAGGCAAACTTCGGGTGCGCCCTCCCTGGCTTCAGGGGCAACGGCGTCAGTCCCAACACCGGGCGCGCAATCCCGGGAAACCTACATTGCGGTATTGGCGGCAGCGGGAATCGCAGCATATTTTGCGCTGCACTATCTGGTGGGCGTAAGGGCGGAAATCTACAACTTGCCGCTCTATCTCACTCTGGCTGTCGGCGGGTTGCCGTTGTTGCTCGGGCTGGCGCGGCGTCTGCTAAAGGCGGAATTCGGCTCTGACCTGCTGGCGGGAATATCCATCCTGAGCTCCGTGCTAATGGGGCAGTTCCTGGTGGGTTCCATCATTGTGCTGATGCTTTCCGGCGGGGCAGCACTGGAGCAGTTCGCCACGCGGCGCGCGTCGTCAGTGCTGGACGCGCTGGCCAAACGCATGCCGCAGGTGGCGCACCGCAAGAGCGAAGGTGCCATTGTGGATGCCGACCTGCAGGAAATCGCCGTCGGCGATCTGCTGGTGGTATTTCCGCACGAGATCTGCCCGGTGGACGGCGGGGTGGTGGAGGGCCACGGGGTGATGGACGAATCGTATCTTACGGGCGAGCCCTATGAGATGTCGAAGACGCCGGGGTCGAAGGTGCTGTCGGGCGCGATTAACGGCGATACGGCGCTGACCATTCAGGCGGAAGCGCTGCCGGTGGACTCGCGCTACGCCAAAATCATGCGGGTGATGCAGGAAACGGAACAGAAGCGCCCGCGGCTGCGGCGGCTGGGAGACAAGCTGGGCGCCTGGTACACGCCCATCGCGGTGGCGGTGGCGGGAGCGGCGTGGGCCGCAACAGGCGAGCCCATGCGGTTTCTGGCGGTGGTGGTGATTGCCACTCCCTGCCCGCTGCTGATTTCCATACCGGTGGCGGTGATCGGCGCCATTTCGCTGGCGGCGCGGCACGGGATCATCATCAAGAATCCGGCGGTGCTGGAGCAGATTTCCACCTGCCGCACGCTAATCTTCGACAAGACGGGCACGCTGACTTACGGCAAGCCGGCGCTGACGGAGGTGATCCCCGCACCTGGGTTCACCAGCGAGGATGTGCTGCAGGATGCGGCCAGCCTGGAACAATACTCCAAGCATCCGCTGGCCGCAGCCATTGTGGTGGCGGCACAAGGTGCGAGGCTGGCGCGGGCCGCGGTGAGTCACGTCAGCGAGCGCCCAGGCGAAGGGCTGGAAGGAGTGGTGGCGGGCCGGGTAGTGCGGATTACCGGGCGCAACAAAGTGGAGGATCAGAAACTAGACCTGCCTCCGATTGTGAGCGGACTGGAGTGCCTGGTTTTTGTGAATGGCCGCTACGCCGCCACGTTCCGATTTCATGACGCGCCACGAATGGAGAGCCGGTCATTTGTGGACCATCTGAAGCCCAAGCATGCGGTGGAAAGAGTCATGCTGGTTTCCGGCGATCGCGAATCGGAGGTGCGTTACCTGGCCGATGAGGTGGGCATCACCGAGGTCCATGCCAGCCAGTCGCCAGAGCAAAAGGTAACAATCGTGGAGGAGGAGACGGGGCAGGGGCACACGCTTTTTCTGGGCGACGGCATCAACGACGCGCCGGCGCTGATGGCGGCGACGGTGGGCGTAGCCTTCGGCCCGAACAGCGACATTACCTCCGAAGCTGCCGGGGCGGTCATCATGACTACATCGCTGGCCAAGGTGGATGAGCTGTTCCACATCAGCGACCGCATGCGGGCCATTGCGCTGCAGAGCGCTCTGGGCGGCATGGCGCTGAGCGTTGTGGGCATGATTGCTGCCGCCGCCGGGTTGCTGCCGGCATTGCAGGGGGCCGTCGCCCAAGAAATCATAGATCTTCTGGCGGTGCTGAACGCGGTGCGGGTGGCTCTGCCCACGCGCACCATGTCGGATTTTGAGGCGGCGAGTTCGTTTGTGAACTCGACGCACAAACATTTAGGAGCGGGCGCCTGAGGGAGGCGCCCGGTACGGTGGGCCATGGAAGGCATTTGGTTGGTGTTTCTGGTGGTGTTTGCTCTGAACCTGCTTCCCGCGTTTGCGCCTCCAACCTGGGTAGCGCTTTCCTTCTTCAGCTACAAATTTCCTGACAATGACATCGCCATGCTGGCGCTGGTGGGAGCGACGGCGGCTACGCTGGGCCGGGTTATCCTGGCGAAGTTTGCCCGCACCATCGTGCGCGGCAAGCTGCTAGGCGAGGATACCCGGCAGAACATTGACGCGATTAAGGAGACGCTGGAGGGGAAGAAAACCTTAACCGCGGGCGCCAGCCTATTTTATGCCTTCAGTCCGCTGCCTTCGAATTACCTGTTCATCGCCTACGGACTGACCACGCTGGAGCTGCGGGTGCTGGCCCTGCCATTTTTTCTAGGCCGGCTGATCGGCTACAACTTCTGGGCGCACCTGGGGTCAGCGGCGGCGCACAAGCTGGCCATCGAGGCGCCGCAGAGCTACATGAGTGTTTACTTTGTGCTGGTGCAGATAGCGTGCCTGGCCCTGATTTATGTGTTCATGCGCGTTGACTGGCGGCGGTTGCTGCAGGAGCACAAACTGCGCTGGGCGGGGAAAAAGAGTTCCCAGTACCTGGTACCCAGTTCTCAGTCAGGATCGCATGGCGCCCCGCACCAAGCCGGCACAGGAGCGGGGAGACGGTGATGTACCTGCGCGGTCTGGAGGACGAAGGCGGCGAGTGTGTACATCACGCTACCAGAGGGCGAAGTTTGCCGGAGAGGGTGCTCGGCCCATAGAATAAAGAGGCGCGGTGGCGTAGCTTCCACCGCTCGCTTCCTGACAATTGGCGCCGGAGAGATGGCCGAGTGGCTGAAGGCGCACGCTTGGAAAGCGTGTATACGGGAAAC
>DATJFA010000510.1:0-2801 GCA_035496015.1 Terriglobales bacterium
CTACGAAGAGGGCAAGAAGATCGGCTGGAAAGACGGGGTGGCCGCTCTGTTCCACATGCTGAAATACCGCTTCTTGGATCGGTAGCGGTAAACCACGATCTGGCCCGGAACCAGCCGGCCAGGAAAGCAGCGAAAAGCTTCATCTGGCACCTTCGTGCTATCCCCCGGCACGGGAGTGCCATTCTGGACACTCTACCCACACCTTATCCTGTCCCGGGTTCTGTTTGCTCCCCGGCCAACTTAAGCACCCATAACGCCTGGCGGCGATATGTGCCGGGCCTCATGATTCTGAGGCAAAGTATATGAAGTACCAGAGAGTTTCTGCGGATGAACTTTTCGCTGCCATGCGTCTGGGCAGCGAGTCAATCGTGCGGCAACTGGTTTTGCGCGACGCTCTGGTCGCCAACAGCCGTGATGAGAGCGGCGTCTCAGCAATCCTGCACTGCCTCTACGATTGGGACCTGAGCATGCTGGAGATTCTGCTGGCCACCTCGCCGGGATTGGACATTTTTGAAGCGGCAGCGCTAGGCAAAACAACCCGGGTTGAGGGGTTGCTGAGCTGTATGCCGGAGCTGGCACGAAGCTGGTCAGCCGATGGCGTCACTGCCTTGCACCTGGCGTGTTTTTATGGGCAAGAGGAAGCAGCGCAGCGCCTGCTGGAGGCGGGAGCCGATCCCTCGGTGCGCGCCCGCAACGAACAGGGCAGCACTCCCCTGCAGGAGGCCGCCGCCAACGGCCACAGCAACATCGTTCTGCTGCTGCTGGCTCACGGCGCAGAAGTGGACATCCGCAATCATCAGGGATGGACCGCCCTGCATTTGGCGGCGAGCCAGGGGCATCAGGACGTCGTCGAGGCCCTGCTGCTGTCCGGACCCCATTCCTGCAGGACGGAAGAAGGACAAACCCCGCGTGACCTGGCCCTGGCCAACGGCCATACCACGACAGCGCGCGTGCTCGATTTCCTTGCCAAGGGCTGATTTCGCTTCCCACTTTACTTTCCGCTAAGGGCCAAAGCCGATTGCTCTTTCCTATCTCCGCCCGTACTATATCCGTAACTCTGCACGCGCTTACGGGGATTGCTTTTGCGCTTTACGGTTGACCCGCACCGATTCCTATCCCGGCTTAAGACCTCTACCGCGCCCGGCGAGTTGCGGCGTGTAGAACGAGTGCTGGCCACCACCCGTCTGTTCTTGGCGACATCCTTCCTGGCCGCCATGTATGTAGTTCCCACTGAGCCCGGGCATTATCCGCCGGTGGTCTATCTTCTTCTTTTCCTCTATCTCATCCATAGTTTCGTGGTGATGGTCCTGGCCCGGATTCGGCTCCAACCTACCTTGGCGTTTCGCCTCTTTGTGCATGGGGCCGACATCCTGTGGCCCACCGTAGTGTCGCTGTACACCAAGGAAGCAATCAGCCCGTTTTTCCTGTTCTTCCTTTTCGTTCTGCTGGAAGCAGCGTACCGCTGGGGACTCTGGGAAACGCTGGCCACGTCCGCGGCCAGCATTGCCCTGCTCACCGGGGAAAACGCGGTCGCCCGCTGGATCCGGCTGCCCGCTGCCTTCCAAATTCATCCCGAATTGAACCGCCTTCTCCTGAGCGCAGCCTACCTCTTGTCCATGGGCCTGCTGATCGGGTATTTAGCGGAAAACGAAAAGCAACTACGCGCAGAGAAGGCCGTTTTGAGCCATATACTGGCCATGGCGAGAGTGGACTTGGGGCTCACGGGCAGCCTGCAGCAGATTTTTGGCGAACTCATTCAGCTCTTCGGCGCCCGTACCGCTCTGCTGGCCATTGAGGAGTCGCACAGCTCACGCATTTCCGCGTGTGAGGCCAAGTCCATTGCGGGCGCCGGGGTCGAGCTGCGATGGCTGCCGGCGGCAGAGGTCACTCGCGAAGCCTACCTTTTTCCTGCCCCAGCCCACACCTGGTACGCCACGCGGACGTTTAACACTGTGCGCCTGCTGGCGGTGGATGCCAAAGGCTCCCGGTTGCGCAAGCTCGCGACTGACTTTCTCTCCCCACTCCTGGCTGCACGCCCCTTCCACTCGGTGCTGGCGGTTTCCCTTGCGACCACCGACGAGTGGTCCGGGCGTTTATACCTCTTCGATACCACTCTTCCCACCGATCGCGAGGAAGCGCTGCGCTTTCTGCAGGATTTAGTGCGGCAGGTAGGGCCCGCCGTTTCCAACGTTTACTTGCTGGCTCGTTTGCGGCAACGGGCTGGAGCCATTGAGCGCGCGCGTGTGGCGCGGGAGCTGCACGATGGCGCTGTACAATCGCTGATCAGTGTGGAGATGCAGGTAGACGTGCTGCGCCGGCGCGCGGACACTCAACCCAGGGAGGTTGTGCCCGAGCTAGGCCGGATCCAGAAATTGCTGCGGGAAGAAGTGCTTAAATTGCGCGACCTGATGCAACAGATGAAGCCGCTGGCGGTGGATGCCAAGACCCTGGTTCCCTTTCTGCAAGACAATGTGGCCAAGTTCCAGCGCGAGACCGGCATCTCCGCTCGTTTCACCTGTCAAGAAACCACCATCGAGTTGCTTCCCAAGGTTTGCCGGGAAGTGGCGCGCATTGTGCAGGAAGGACTCGTGAATGTGCGCAAACACAGCCGCGCTCAGCACGTCGTGGTGCAACTGCGAGCCGCTTCCGACAGTTACCATCTGGTTATTCAGGACGATGGCAATGGGTTTGAGTTCTCCGGCCGCCTCGCCCAAGCCGAGCTGGAAAGCCAGCACAAGGGGCCGGCGGTGATTCGGGAACGGGTACGTTCCATTGAAGGTGAGCTCACGGTAGAATCCGTT
>DATJFA010000511.1:0-5459 GCA_035496015.1 Terriglobales bacterium
GCATGCGGCGCAGATGGCCGGCCGGCTCGGGCAGCCGCAGTGGAATCAGGAATACCAGCCCGGCGCCAGCTACCACAGTGGCGGCTGCGAACACGTCGCGTGTGGTGAACAGCCGCGCTGCCAGGCTGCCGCCGGCGGCCAATAGTCCCCCCAGAAAACTGAAAACCGAAAAATAGCTGGTGCGCTCTTTCGACTCCGCCAGGCTGGCGATAATCGCTGTCTGCACCGGTTGCGCTGCCCCGCCCACCCCGCCTCCAATCAGCGAGCCCGTAGCCGAGTAGCCGCCCAGGACCGCTGCCACAAACAGCCAGGCCAGGTGATGCGTGCCCAGCACGATTGCCGAACTCACCGGCAGCATCGCCCCTATCAGCCACAGGCTGCGTTTCCGGCCCCACAGGTCGGCCAGAAATCCCACCAGCAGCCCGGCCAGCGCCGTGGCCACGGCCGCCGCCGTGTACAGGAACCCCAGCGTCAACGAGCCATAGTGATACTTGTTGAGCACCAGGTAGGGAAACGCCAGCGTGATCATGCCCGCCGCGACACTGCGGGATGTGCGGAACAGCAGCAGAAATAGCAGGTGGCGGTTGGAAAACAATGGGTCCCCGAAGAACGGCGCCTTACATCTGATCGGCGTTATTTAGATTCGGTCGCTGGACGATATGATTCTCAGATCTCACTTCTTGGGGCCCTCGCAAGCCTTGTGTTGGCTCGAGTGGGGTGCTTCCCGTTCTTTATGATGTACTCATACTTGTTATGGAACCGCGCGATGGTGCCCTTTGCTCCCACCGCCCAGCCTTCCCTGCCATCAAAGCTCAGAGCGTTCAGGTTCAGGCGGTCGGTGTGTATCCATCCAGTGCTTGCCTTTGTCGTGGCTCACGTCGGTTCCATTTGGCCCCACCGCGGCGAAATCGTCGTAGGCGCACGATCCCACCGCTGAGCGGTAGCCTCCCGGCTGCGTCTCGGCAAGCTGCCAGGTTTCCCCGCCGTCTTCGGAATGAATAGCCACCTGTTTGGAATCGGCCGGCCTGTTGTAGTCGCCGCCTGTGGCCACTAGCGCATCGCCACGGCCTTCACAGGCGATGCTGAAAATGCCGCTGGAAGGACCAAACGGAAGCGGTGTGGTCGCCACTTTCCAGGATCGTCCATGATCGTTAGAGCGGAAGACGCGGGCGGCCCCCACTCCAGTTCCGAAATAAACGCTTCCGTCCTCGCATAGCGCCAGGGCGCTGCCGCTGGCCGCGAACGCGCCTTCGCCCGGCAGAGCTGCCGGCATTTTGTCGCGGGGCAGTTCGTTCCAGTGCTCGCCATCTTCCCTCGCCAATATTAGGAACTTGCCGTCTACCGGATCGCTCAAGGCATAGCAGTGGGTCTGCGTTTCGCAGGCCAGCGCATCCAGGAAAAATCCCGGCCGTTTGCCGGAATATTCCGGTTTCCAGGTTGCGCCGCCGTCGCTGGTCTTGTAGATTCGCGATTTATCCCCTTCGCCGCTCGACATCACGTACGCCGTCTGCGCATCGAGCGCTTCGATGTCGCGGAAATCCAACTCGCCCCCGCCGGGTGCGTTCAGCTGCCTCCAGGTTGCTCCGCTGTCTGTGGAGCGCAGAATCACTCCCTTCGAGCCCGAAGCCCAGACAATGTAGTGTTGCTTGCCCTCGCTGCCCTCGTCGTACTTGACGCTGACCCCGCGCAGGTTGGTGTCCAGGCCGCTGGTCTGCACCGACCACCACTGCGCACAGGCTGGAAGTTGGAGAATTATGACGAGCAGGAAAATTCGCACGCCCGATTCTATCTACATCTATGCTCGAACGCGATGTTGCCACGCGGATGATCGAGTGGCCCACTCAAGCCTTCCGTTGGCTTGAGTGGGCTGTAGCTAACGCCTCAGAACTCATAGCGCAGCGCGAACTGCATCACTCGCTTGTTGGTAACCGTCTGGCCGTATTTGCCAAACGAGGGACCCGCATCCAGCGACGTGGTTGCAGTGGCACCGTCGAAACGTACCGAGTTGGTTGTGTTAAAGACTTCCCAGCTGAACTTTAGGTTGTGCCCTTCCGCCAGTTGCCACGCCTTGCTCACGCCGCCATCTATCCCGAAGTAGCCGGGCCCGTAAATGTTGTTGCGCTGCCCGGACTCTCCGGCAAACGCCATGCGGAAGGCTTTGTTGGCCTGCGTCGGATCCTTAAATAAATTGGGATCGCCCTCAGCGTCCATGTAGGTGCCGGTTGCCGGCATGGGTCCGATCTGCACGGCGTTGCTGCTTAGTTGCCAGTTAGTGGCCCAGGTGTAGCCACTGCCGATACTGGTGGGATAGGAATTGGCCCAGCGTGCCAGCCCGGAAATCGCCCATCCGCCCGCCAGTGCGTTCAAGAAGCCATTCCAGCTTCCGCCCCAGCGCTTGCCCCGGCCCACCGGCAGTTCATAGGTCCAGTTGGCGTTGATCTGGTGCCGCGCGTCGAAGTCGGAAAGCCCATACTTCTGCCGTGGCGACCAGGCGTTGATGATCACTCCACCTAACCCTCCCCACTCCGTAATCCGTTCGGCATCCGAGCCCATGTCCATGGACTTGGACAGAGTGTAGTTGAAGTCGAATTGCAGCCCCGACGCCAAGCGATGCCGCAACGAAACCAGCATGCCGTGGTACGAACTGACTCCTATAGAGCGCCACGCGTACAGCGAATTGAACTGCGGCGAGAAGAAGTGGTATGGCCCGTACTGCCCATTCACTGTGGAGCAGGCGGGGTAGCACAGATCGCCAGTATAGGTGTAAGGCGTGTCCAGGTTCTGCAAGGCCGTGGTCTCGTTGTGCGCGGAGCCGGTGCAGATCCACATGTCATAGATACTCTGTGTGGCCGTATACATTCCGCCCGGTACTGCGCCGGGAGCGCAGCCGAGGACTGTTCCCCCTGCTGCTGCTGGGAAGTAGTTTTCCCAGAATGGTATGCGGGCCACGTTGTTGATGTTCGTGCCGGCATCCACCATCTGCGAGAGCTTGGTGGCGGCGGTGAAGTAGTCCATGCCCGATTTCGGGTCGTGCGGATTCAGCGGCATGGCCATATCGTCCTGCTGCAACAGCCGCCGCCCCAGCCGGCCAACGTACGAAACCTCGAACACGAAGTTGCGCGGCAGTTCGCGTGTAATCGAAAAATCTATGACGTGCGAGTAAGGCGTCTTCAGCCGGTCATCCAGGCCCCACGTAGTGGCATAGATGTCTGGATAAGTGACGGGAAATCCCCCGGCCGGAGCCGGCTTTACCAGTTGCGAAGGAATACTGGTGAGCCCAGTGAAGCGAGGCGCGGTTGCGGTTGTTAGCTCGCCGCCCGGATTGGTCAACGAAGTGGTCAAGCCGAAGGAACCGAACTGGTCGAAGGTATTGACAATTCCTTCCCCGAAGTGATCGAAGTAAATGCCGTAGCCGCCGCGGATGGAACTGCGGCCCGCTCCGCCAAACAGCTTGCCCAGCCACCCGCTGTCAAACGATGGGGAGTAAGCAAACGCGAGGCGCGGCGCGATGTTCTTGTAGTCCCACGCCCAATATGGCTTCCTGCCATTAGCCTGCCCCGACAAGTCGAAGGTGATGGGATCAGCGAAGCTGAGGCCCTTTTCCATCGCCAGCCAGCGTTGCCGCATCCACTCGTTCACGCTGGTGGTGGGTTGAACCTGGATGCCGTGGACTTCGTAAGGCGGTTGCAGCAGGCTGTAGCGTAAGCCCGCGGTCAGCGTCAGATTGGGACGAGCCCGCCATGCGTCCTGCAGGTAGAACTCCAGTTCATTGGCCCGATAATGGCGCTGCACCGGGGTGCCTTGCGGCAGGGCGGTGCCTGTCTTGTCACGAATGTAATTGGAGTCCACCTGGGCCACGATTCCCACCAGCGCCCCTATGGGATAGTCGAAACTGTTGATGAAGGAGTCGGCCACTGGCGGAAGTCCTGCCGCTGCCGGATCCAGGCCCTGGTCGGTGCCGGCGATACCCGCCCCTGCCAACCACGATGGATTGGTCACAGCGTGGAAAAACGAATTCGTATCGTTGGCTTGAAGGTTGCTGATGCGCCGGAAATTGCCTCCGAACTGCACGGTGTGATTGCCGCGCACCAGCGTCACGTCGTCTGCCAGATTGTGCACCGGAACCTGAAAGTTCGAAAATCGCGTAAAGCCTTGCGCATCGCTCAAACCGCGCAGGTGGACGAACGGCTGCGTGCTGGTGCCCGAGCTGCCCAGACCCTGACGGATGAAGCCGTAGCGCAGGTTGTTGAGAAATGTGGTGGTGAAGGTGGCGCTGTAGCCCACAGCAAGTCCCTTACTATTTTCGGTGTCAACCTCGTTGGCCGGTTGTCCGGGAAATTGTGGCGCACCACCCACTGAATTCTCTCCCGAGTAGGTGATGCCCGGAACCTGGTTATCATTTTGCAGGTTGCCGCGCACGAACAGGCGGTGACTGCCGTCCCGCTTTAGATTCACATCAATTTTCGCAATGTAGGTGTTCAAGCTGGCCGGAGTATTGGCGGCGAAGGTATACCCTTGGAAATTAAGCGTGTCGCCCACCGACATCGAGTTCGGCGTGGGATAGCTGTTCAGCACGTCCAGAATCGCCGTGTTGGGGCCAATCCCCAGCGGATCCATGCTCTTGATCTGCCCTGGCGACAGCGTCACCAGTTGTGTGGGATTATCGCAACTCGTAGGCTGTCCCTTGCCGCAGCTCAGGTACTGAATCACGCCCTGCCGCATGGCCATGCTCGGTACAATGCGCGTGGTCTGCGCGTTTTCCCGCGTCCGCTGTCCCTCATAGTTCAGAAAGAAGAACACGCGGTCTTTGATGATCGGGCCGCCAAGCGAGCCGCCAAACGTATTGCGAATCACTTTGGGTGGCCGGTTGGATTCTCCCGCCCGCAATTGCGCCTGCTTGTTGAACCAGTCATTGGCCACCGTCATGGTTGGCCGGTGGTATTCATACGCTGACCCGTGGAAGCGGTTAGTGCCGCCCTTGGTCACCAGCGAAACCTGTGCCCCCGAAGAACGACCCGAGTCGGCGTTAGAATTCGTGGTAACCACGCGAAATTCCTGCAGCGAATCCAGGGTTGTCCGCAGCGCGCCGCGCAAGGCTAAGCCGCGCGTCTGGTCATTGTTGTCAATGCCATCCAGAGTGACATTAGTCTGGTCGCTTCGCGCTCCCGTCACCGCTCCGCTGCGGCTGTCCAGGTTCTGGTCGGTATTTTCGCCCACATACGCCACACCGGCCTGCAGGCTCAGTATGCCCACTGGATCGCGGCCCTCGAAGGGCAGCGACGCCACCTGCTTGGGATTGAACGCATTGCCCAGCGTGGCGTCCTGCGTGTTCACCGTAGGCGCTTCCCCGCTTACCTCCAGGGTGGTGCTGGCCATCGCGATATCCAGGGTGACGTTCACCGTGGCCGGCGTATCCACCAGCAACTGCACGCCCTGGGTCACGCTGGCAAATCCCGGGG
>DATJFA010000512.1:0-11416 GCA_035496015.1 Terriglobales bacterium
AGTGCTGAACGCCTCGCGCCCGCCCAGGCCGGCGGCGTGCGTCACGTCCACAAATTTTCCGCCCAGGTTCTTGAACAGGTGGTTCTGTCCCACGCACGTGATCAGTATGTCGGGATGCCCATCGTTGTTGTAGTCGCCCACGGCCACGCCCATGCCGTACATCTCGACGTCAAGGCCGGCGCTGCGGGTAACGTCGCTGAAGCTGCCGTCGCGATTGTTGCGGTAAAGCCGCAGCGGGGTGCGCTGGCGCTTGTGGCCGGGCCAGTCCATGCCGTTGATGAGCAAAATGTCCTGCCAGCCATCGCTGTCGTAATCGAGGAAGGCGCAGCCCGAACCCATGGTTTCGGGCAGGAATTTGCCGCCAAACGCTCCCGAATTGTGAAGGAAGTGGATGCCCGCCTGCGTGGTCACATCCACCAGCCGGAAACCTGGACCAGAAATGGCAGCGGACCACAGTTCCGGAGGGAGAACAGCAGCGCCTGCCAGCCCGCCCAGCCCCTGGAGAAACCGCCGCCGGTTCACGGAATATTCACCAGCCCGTTGCGGATGGCGTACACCACCAGTTCGGCGGTCTTATGAATGCCGAGCGCGTCCATGATGTTGGCACGGTGTACCGCCACGGTATTTACGCTGAGCTGAAGCTGGTCGGCAATTTCCTTGTTGGATTTTCCGTTAACGATCAGTTGCAGAATCTGCAGCTCGCGCTGGGTCAGCCCCGAGCCGCGCTCCCCGCGCAGCGACGAAGGCCGCGCCAGTTGCGGGTCGAGCACTTTCTCGCCTGCCGCCGCCTTGCGCACCGCCGCGGCCAGGTCCAGGTCCATGGCGCTCTTCAGGATGTAGCCGCGGGCGCCGGCCGCCAGCGCCTGCTGCACCAGCGTTTCTTCTGAATGCATGCTCAGCATCAGCAGGGCCGGGGCAACCGCGCCATTTCGCGCCGAGCCTTCCAGGATTTTGCGCGTGGCCGCCAGGCCGCTCATGCCCGGCAGGGCGCAGTCCATCACCACCACGCGCGGCTTCAGTTGCTGCGCCAGGCGGACGGCATCTTCGCCAGTGCCGGCTTCGCCCACCACGGCGATGTCTTCATGATCCTCCAGCATGTGGCGGAAGCCGCGCCGCACCAGGGCATGGTCGTCCACCAGCAGGACTGTGATCTTCTCAGGCATGGCTCTCACATTTTGCCCGCGGCACCCTCAGGCGCACCAGCGTGCCGCCTTCCAGCGGCTGCGAAAACTGCAGGCTGGCGTCCAGCAGTTCCGCTCTTTCCCGCATGCCCACCAGCCCGATCCCCTGGCGCGCGCCATTGTTGCTCAGGCCCTTGCCGTGGTCTTCCACTTCCAGTTGCAGCGCCTCCGGCTCAAAGCGCAACCGCACCCAGGCCTGCGGCGCCCCCGAATGCCGGGCCACATTATTCAGCGCTTCCTGCAGCACACGGTAAACATGCACGCCGGCGCTGCCGTCCACCGCGAATGGCGCGCCCGATTTCTCGTAGCTTATGTCAACCCCGGTTTGCTTTTCCACCGTGCGCAGGTACCACTCCACCGTGCTCTCCAGGCCGGCTTCGTCGAGCATCACCGGATGCAGCGCCTGGGAGAGGCTGCGCACGCTCTCCAGCGTGCTCTGCGCCACCTCGGAAACTTCGCGCAATTCGGCGCGCAGCGGCGAGTCCTCCGGTGCATGCTTCTTGGCGCGTTCCAGCATGGAGCCGACCGCCGTCAGGATTTGCCCGAACTCATCGTGCAGCTCGCGGGAAATTTCCCGCAGCGTGGATTCCTGCATGTTGATGAGCTTCTGGGCCAGCTCGCTGCGCTGCTCGGAAAGCGTGGCCAGGTGGGCAAAAAGGCGGCGGTTGGAGCGCATTACGTAGAGGCTGGTCAGCAGAATGGCAATCAGAATCGCGGTGAGGAAAATGTACACCTGGCGCTGCACGCGGTCGTAAATTTCGCCCACGCGCTGCGCCGCCTGCTGCTCGGCTTCGTTGTTTTCAACCAGGAGACGGGCCACTGCCGTGCTCAGCGCGGCTTGCCGGGCCTGCAGCGTTACGCGAATCTGCTCCCGCGCCTCCGCTTGCTTGCCCGCCTGCGCCAGGGCAAACGCTCGTCCCACCGCGTCCCAGAACTGGGCCAGCGACTTGCCCAGATACTCGCGCTGTTCCGGCGTGCGCCGCGCCACCGCCAGCTCTTCTTCCCGCCGGAATGCGTCGTCGAGGTCGGAGCGGACCCGCTGGAATTGCGCCTGCCAGGCCGTAAGCGGATAAGGCTCGTCGTTGTCCAGCATGTCGCGCATGGCCAGCCCCAGGGAATTCAGGTCGTCCTGAATGCGCAACAGCTGCAGCGAGTCCTTGCGGTTGCGGTCAGCCAGGTTGTTCTGCAGTTCGCGCAGGCCGCGGATTTGCCGCGTGATGTACCAGGAGTAAGCCACCACCGCCGCCAGCGTGATGACCAGCCCCAGGATGAGTCCCAGCGTCGGAGACTGGGCCGAAGGCCGCTGCACGCCCCGAGCATACGTCAGATGCTTTGATTTCCGCCACTACTGGCCCGGCAGGGCTGATCTGCTAAGTCTCAACTGCAAGCCCCTCCTTCTCTTGTCATCCGCTTGTCATCCCGAGCGAAGCTGGGCTCTTCGCCTGCGAAGGGCTCAGCGGAGTCGAGGGACCTTGCGTTTTGTGTTTGCCTTTCCCTTCACGCGAGCTCAGCTGAAACACAAGGTGCTTCGACTACGCCCACCGATTCGCAAGCGAATCAGCCGGCTGCGCTCAGCATGACATTGGCAATAGGCAATAGCGGGGAAATCTTCAATCTACATTCTTCAATGGTCAATCAAAAGGGGGCTAGCCCTGGCTCACACCCATCGAGCCCTGACTAGCCCCCTTCTTGTTTCCTTGCTTCGGCCTTACTTACCGTGAACGTCGCGACGCACATCGCGGCGGTCGTGGCGGACGTCGCGCCGATCATGGCGGACGTCACGACGGTCGTGCCGCAAGTCGCGCTTATCGGCGCGGATGTCACGCATCTGCTCATGAGCCGCGGCCTTATCCCCGTTGCGAAGGTCCTGGCGAACCTGCGCCCGGTCCCGGGCCAGGTCGTGCCGGTCACGAACGCGGTCGCGGTTGTCGTGCCGCAGGTCCCGGCGATCATGCCGCAAGTCCCGCCGGTCGTGCTTCACATCCTGTGCCGTCTGCGCCACTGCTGCCGTGCTCAGCCCCAACGAAGCGCCAAGCGCCAGCGCAGCCATGGTTTTCCCAAATCGAGTCATATGATCCTTTCCCCCATACTGCGAACTTCGCTGGGTTATAACCCTGCGCTTGGGAGAAAGTCTTGATTACCGTGGTGACAGACCTTCCGGCGGGGCGGTCGTTCCTTGTAACCTATTCAATTCACAAGCCCTGCCCGCCAGTGTCTAATTGGGCCGGAACACCCAGGGTTTATAATTTCCGGTTCATATCCCCGAAGCGAGGATGCAACGATGGCGCAAGCAACCATGGCGGCAATACCCGGGCTCAAGGAAGCCTATGGCACCCTGAAGGGGCGGATGGATAAAGCGGTAGAGGACTTCCGCCGCGAAATGGCCGCCGTGCGCACGGGACGCGCCAACGTTCACATGCTCGATAGCGTGCAGGTGGAGTACTACGGCTCCGCCATGCCCCTCAACCAGATCGCCCAGGTGCACGCCCCCGAAGCCCAGCTCATCACCGTACAGCCGTTTGACCCCACCTCGCTGGGCAACATCGAGAAGGCGATTCGTTCCGCCGACCTCGGCCTGAATCCGATGAACGACGGCAAAATCATCCGCGTGCCGGTGCCGCCGCTCACCGAGGAACGCCGGCGCGACATGGTGAAGCACCTGCACAAAATCCTGGAAGAACACCGCACCGCTGTGCGCAACATCCGCCGCGACGGCAACGAACTGATCAAGAAGGCGCTGAAGGACAAGAAAATCACGGAAGACGACGAGCGCCGCTCGCTGGAAGAAACTCAGCGCCTTACCGACGATGAAATCAAGAAGATGGAAGAGATGAGCAAGGCCAAAGAGAAGGAAGTAATGGAAATCAAGTGATGGTTTGAGGCGGGCGGTCCCATACCGTATCATTCTGCCGTGCCTACGGCCCGGCTCCTCGCGATTATCCCTCTCATAGCCACTTTCCTTGCCTGCAATCGTACTCAGCAGGGCGTATCCTGTCCGCCGCTGGCAAACGTCACGCTTGTTCGTATTTCACAAAGCGGCAACAAGCAGCCGCAGCAGTCCGAGATCAGCGATCCTTACCGCATCCAGGCGTTGGTGGATTTCGCCAACGGCCGGCGTGAGGGCTTTTCCGCCCGCCGCAAGGGGCTGCCCGCGGCAGCCAGCTCCGCCACTTTCTACCATGGCGCCCAGCCTCTGCTCACCTTCGCCGCCGGCGCCAACTTCTTCTCCCTTACCTGCAACAGTTATGCAGGTGTGCAGGAAGCCAATCGCGTTCAGATTGCAGAGTTCGAACGGCTGCTCAGCCAGCAACGTTGAATTTCTCTGTGCCTCTGTGCCTCGGTGGTGAAATAATTCTCTACCATGAAGCGCGTCATCCATGCCGCGTGTCCCCATGACTGCCCCGATGCGTGCGGGGTTCTTATCACGGTAGAAGATGGACGAGCCGTGAAGGTGCAGGGAGACCCGGCCCATCCGGTTACCCGCGGGTTTTTGTGCGCCAAGGTGGCCAAGTATTTAGACCGCGTGTACTCGCCGGAACGAGTGCTCTACCCCATGCGGCGGGTAGGACCCAAAGGAGTGTGTGGAGACGGGGCTTCGCCCCGTCTGGGCGGGTCGGAGACCCGCCCCCAGACAGACAGGTTTGTACGGATCAGTTGGGATGAGGCGCTGGACGAAATTGCCAGGCGCTTCCGCCACATCGCCGCTGAATTCGGCAGCGAAGCCATCCTGCCCTACAGCTACGGCGGCACCATAGCCGCGCTCAACGGCGGCTCCATGGACCGGCGCTTCTTTCATCGCCTGGGCGCTTCTCAACTCGAACGTACCATCTGCTCCAATTGCGGCGAGGAAGGTATCAAGTCTGTCTACGGAATTAAGCTGGGCACTGAACCCGAGCAGTTCCGGCATTCGAAATACATCATTGCCTGGGGCGCCAATATCCACGGCAACAATGTCCACCTCTGGCCCTTTATAGAAGAAGCGCGCCGTCAGGGCGCCAGGCTGGTGGTAATTGATCCCTACCGCACGCGCACGGCCGGCTGCGCTGATTGGCACCTGCCCATCAACCTGGGAACTGATGCGGCTCTCGCCCTGGGGATGATGCACGTCATCATCAACGAAAATTTATATGACGCCGATTACGTTGCCCGTTACGCCCTGGGCTTCGATCAATTGCGCCAGAAGGTGCAGGAGTATCCTCCGCAGCGGGTGGCGCAGTGGACCGGCATCGCTGCCGAAGACATCGTGAAGCTGGCCCGCGAGTACGCCACCACACGCCCGGCGGCCATTCGCCTCAACTACGGGGTGCAGCGCTCCGAGCGCGGCGGTATGTCGGTAAGGACGGTGTGCATGTTGCCCTGCCTGACTGGGTCGTGGAAAGAACTGGGCGGCGGCTTACAGCTATCACTTTCAGGCGCTTTTCAGCTCAACAAGGAAAACTTGCAACGTCCGGACCTGATGTCCGTAAGCCCACTGCGCCGCCAGGCACGCACTATCAACATGGTGGAACTGGGCAAAGCCCTTACCGAACTGAAGGAACCGCCGGTGAAGGCGCTGTTCGTCTACAACTCCAATCCGGCGGCGGTGGCGCCCAATCATAATCTGGTGGTGCGCGGCCTGATGAGGCCTGACCTGTTCACGGTAGTCCACGAGCAGTTCTTCACCGATACCACCGACTATGCGGATATTGTGCTGCCGGCCACAACCTTCTTTGAGCACAAGGATCTGCAGCCGGCCTACGGCCATTACTACTTGCAGGTGTCCCAACAGGCGATTGAGCCGCTGGGCGAGTGCCGTTCCAATGTGGAGACTTTTCGCGCGCTGGCTCAGCACATGGGATTTGAAGACGAATGCTTCCGCGAGTCGGTGGATGCCATGATTGAGGGCGCGTTGCAATCGGCCAATCCCTGGCTTCAGGGCATTGACCGGCAACTGTTGGAACGTGAAGCACATGTGCGGCTGAATTTCGACTCTGCTTGTGTGGGGACGGAGCTTCGCTCCGTCCAGGCGGGGCGAAGCCCCGCCTCCACACGGCCCGCAACAGGGCAAGGTCTGGGCGCCACACAAGAATCATCCGATCCCAGTCCATTTCTTCCCTTCGCAGAAGGCAATTTCGCCACTCCCAGCGGCAAAGCGGAGTTCTACAGCGAAGAACTGGCGAAGCAAGGCCTGGATCCGGTGGCCAGCTTTACGCCCCCTGAGGAGTCGCGTCACTCGGAACGCGCCCGGCGATTTCCTTTGGAACTGCTGGCAAGGAAATCAGACAACTTTCTGAACTCTTCGTTCGCTAATCTCCCTGTCCTGCAGAAGATGGAGGATACCCATGTCCTTGACCTGAGCGCCGCCGATGCGCAAGCCCGCGGCATTCAGGATGGCTCCCAGGTGCGGGTATTCAATGATCGTGGCGAAGCGGTCTTGCGAGCGCGAGTGAACGGCGCGGTTCGGCCGGGGACGGTTTCGGCGCGCCTCAATTGGGCCAAGCTATCATCGGGCGGCGCCAGCATTAACGTCCTCACTTCCGAACGCCTTACCGATATGGGACGGGGCGCGACCTTTTACTCCGCGCTTGTGGAAGTTGAGGCGTTTTGCGGGCGTGAGCGCAGCGGGAGCCCGCAGCCGAAATCCTGAGCCTGCCGAAGGATGTGCCCTTTAAACCCAGCTTTGCCGGGTGCTGTAACCATTTGCCTTTAGAAATGTCTTCCCAATGGTGCGGCAAAAAACTTCTGCCAGGGCGCAGGGTTAAAAGCCACGGGCATGAAGTGTGTCGCGCTTCCTGACTACTGCTTCCTGGCCCAGCTTTTTGCCTGAGCAATGCTCGACCGTATAGAATGGCAACTTTCCAGACTACATGCCCCTGAGGTAGCCGCATTCTGAGTTCCCACAACCGCCCTGCGCCAGCGCCGTCCGGGTGCGCTTGCCTGGAACACAAATCTGACAGGCAAGCCGGCTTGGGGTATTGGTGTTGCTGGCCGCGACTTCTTCAAAGGGGCTGCTTCTTCCCCGTCCTCCTCACGCTGCTGTCCTGCCTGGGTTTCATCATTTTGCTACCCGTCCCGGCGCATGCTCAGCAGAACCTGGTCGAGGCCATCTCAATCCACGGCAACCGCCGCATCCCGCCGGACACCATCCGCGCTCATATCTTCACCCGGGCGGGCGACGTTTACGACCAGGCTGCCCTGGAGCGCGATTTCAATTCATTGTGGAATACCGGCTATTTTGATGACCTGCGCATCGAGCGCGAGCCCGGGAAGAAGGGCTGGATTCTGCACTTCTACGTCAAGGAAAAGCCCACTATCCGCGAACTGAATTATGTGGGGCTCAATTCGGTATCGCAGAGCGATGTGCTGGACCGCTTCAAGGAGCGCAAGGTGGGGCTGTCAGTCGAGAGCCAGTTCGACCCCACCAGGGTGACCAAGGCGGCCGTGGTCATCAAGGAGATGCTGGCGGAACATGGCCGCCAGTTTGCCACGGTGCGCACGGAAGTGCGCCCCATCCCTCCCGCCGCCGTGGCGGTTACCTTCGTAGTCAAGGAAGGGCCAAAGGTTAAGGTGGGCAAGATCCGCTTCGAAGGCAACCACAAGCTCAAGAGCCGCGAGCTGCGCTACGCCATGAAGAACCTGCGGCCCATCGGCATACCTCATTCCATCTTCCTGGAGAACATATTTTCCAAGACTTACGACGCCAGCAAGCTGAATGAGGACGCCGAGCGCGTGCGCCAGGCCTACCAGGAAAAAGGCTACTTCAAGGCCATCGTCGAGGACCCCCAAACCAAGCTACGCGACACCCATTCCCACCTCCACATCCCTTTGATCCAGAAGGGACAGGGCAAGGTAGTGGACATCACCATGCCAGTTGTGGAAGGTGATCGCTATCGCCTTGGTTCCATCACCTTCAAGAACAACAAGGCGGTGCGCAACCAATTGGCGCTACGTGGCCTGTTTCCCATGAAAGACGGCGACATCTTTAACACGGATAATGTCCGCAAAGGCCTGGACAACCTGCGCAAGGCTTACGGCGAGCTCGGGTACATCAATTTCACCTCCGTGCCTGATACCCAGATCAACGAGGACAAGAAACTCATTACCCTGGTGATTGACGTAGACGAAGGCAAGCCCTTTTACGTCCGCCGCATTGAATCCCAGGGCAACACCACCACCCGCGACAAGGTCATTCGCCGCGAACTCGCCATCGAGGAAGGCCAGGTCTACAACACGCGCCTGTGGGAATTGAGCCTCCTCCGCCTTAACCAGCTCGACTATTTCGAGGCTTTGAAGCCGGAAGAAGCCACCGAGCGCAAGCTGGACGAGCAGGGGGGCACGGTTGACCTGACGCTTAAAGTGAAAGAGAAGGGAAAAAACAGCATCCAGCTCACCGGCGGAGTGAGCGGGCTGGAAGGCTCCTTCGTCGGGCTTAGCTATACCACCAACAACTTCCTCGGCCTGGGCGAGACGCTGCAATTACAGGCCAGCGTGGGCAACTTGATGCGCAGCCTGATGTTTGGCTTTACCCAACCCTATATGTTTGACCGGCCGCTACAGGTGGGCTTCACCGTATTCAACAACCGCATCAATTACGATCAGGCTAAGCAGGAAGAGCTGCTGACCGGCCAGAAGCTGAACCTGCCGCAGAGCTTCCTTGCCAACCTGCAGAACTTTACCCAGAACGATACCGGCTTCACCATCTCCGCCAGCTATCCCCTGCACCGCTCATTCAAGCGCGTCGGCATCACCTACGCCTGGGACACTTCCACCATCCAGACCTTCAGCGATGCCTCTACAGCGTTATTTGAAAACCTGGCTTTCCGTGGTTTTTCCGGGCCCAACGCCCTGAATGGGATTGTGACCAGCAAGATTCTGCCCAACTTCTCCATCAACACTATCGACAATCCCACCCGGCCCCACGGTGGCCACTCGCTTTACCTTGCGGCCGCAATCTCCGGTTTGGGCGGAACCGTCAATTCTGTTCAGCCCATCATCAACTACAAGCAATTCATTCCCGTCAATCACAAGCGCAATGTGATCGGCTTAAACTTCCAGGGAGCCTTCCTGAGCGGCTTTAACGGCCTGGTGGCCCCGCCCTTCCAGCGCTTCTACATGGGCGGCGAACAGGATCTGCGCGGTTTTGATATCCGCTCCATTTCCCCGGTTACCTTCCTGCCCACCACGGTCAACATTCCGCTGGTGAACCCTGATGGCTCGCCGGTCCCTCGTAATCCCGCCAACCCCCGCTATGGCAACATCACCGTACCGGTGCCGGTCAACCAGATCGTGTTTCCGGGTGGCGACACTAGCCTGGTCAGCAATGTTGAATACCGCATTCCCATTGTGGGCCCGGTGGTGCTGGCGCCATTCGCCGATCTTGGTTTTGACGGCATCGCCCGCGCCTCTCAGCTGAAACTCGCGCCGCAGGAATTGGCCCTGCTGAATGGCAGCGTGTTTGGCTGCCCCACTCTCAACAATGCTTTCTTGTGCACCGGGGGCCAGACCTTCAAGTTCTCCCAGGAACTGAAGGTTTTGGGAGGCACCAATTTCATCCCCCGCCTGTCCACCGGCCTCGAATTACAGGTGATGATGCCCATCATCAATGCCCCCTTCCGCATCTACTGGGCCTACAATGCCTTGCGGCTGGATGAATTTTCCGGCACTCCCAACCCCATCAGCCGCACCATGTTCCCCAAAGGCGGGGCTGGCGACTACACCTACCAGCAGGCCGTTTCCGGAGTTAACTTTCTGGGCTTCTCTCCCGGCTACCTGCTGCGCGAGCCGCGCAAAACCTTCCGCTTTACGGTGGCAACTACCTTCTAGGCAGAGGGGCTCCTGGTTTGACGCTGGCAAGGCGTAACCCTATAATGAGACCCACTGAGTACCGGGAAAACCTTTTTGTTTGCCGAGTTCAAAACAGCGGACATTTCGGCGTGAGCAGACGGGATGACATCCCTCTCCATTTACAATCTGCCTCTTCGACGCATTCCCGGAAATGACTTCCAAGGAGTTCAAATTTTCCAATGAACAGCAAGTTCGCACCTTTCACACTAGCGGTGGTTGTCCTGTCGGTGATGGCGCTTGGGCAGAGCAGCAGCGCCGCCCCCAAGCCGGCGGCTGATACGCCATCCGCCCCCGCCGCCGCGGCCTCGTTCGGCAAGATCGGCATTATCAACATGCAGCAGGCCATTCTTGCCAGCAACGAAGGCCAGCGCGATTTCCAGGCTTTGTCCAAGAAGTTCGAGCCCAAGCAGGCCGAGCTTAAGGGCATGAACGACGAGGTGGATAACCTCAAGAAACAGCTCAACACCCAGGGCGACAAGCTCAACGACATGGCCCGCGCCAACCTGGTGAAAAGCATCGAGAGCAAGCAGAAAGAGCTGCAGCGCAACCTGGAAGACGCCCAGTCCGATTTTCAGGGGCAGCAGAATGACATACTGCAGCAGGTTGGGCAGAAGATGATGCAGACTCTAGACAAGTACGCCAAGTCCAACGGCTACTCGCTCATCCTTGACGTCTCCAACCAGAACAGCCCGGTGCTCTGGGCGGGAGCTTCCACCGACGTCACCAAGGCGATTGTGGACGAGTACAACACGAGCTCCGGCGTGCCTGCTCCCCCACCCACCGCGGGAGCCAAGGGCGGCCTGCCGTCCGCGCCGCGTCCGGCTACGAGCAAAGCGCCGGCCAAGCCGCAGCGCTAAACGCCCGGCATCCGCTTCATTTCAGGCCGCGCTCAACGCGGCCTTTTTCTTTGCTTGCTGCACTTGCGCCCGCATCGCGGCGGGCCTACATTAGTTTCGAACAGTTTCGAACAATTCATTTTGGCGGTCAAAAGCAATGAAACGAAACTACCGGTGCCTGCTCCTCCTGGCCTTATTTGCCCTTCCCGCCGCTGCCCAATCGCCCAACGTTACCGAACTCGCCACCGGCTGGCGCCTGGCCTCCGCACAGAACGTTTCCGGCGATGAGGCACAGGTCTCGCAACCGGGCTTCGACGCTTCCGGCTGGTACGCCATCCAGCACATGCCCGCAACCGTGCTGCAGGTGCTGGAGGACGACGGCGTCTACAAGGACCTTTACTACGGCATGAACCTTACCAAGCCCGGGGACCTGTGGAAGCAGGACTGGTGGTATCGCACTACCTTCACCGCACCCGCCGGCCGCCAGGTGTACACCTTGACCTTCAAGGGCATCAATTACCGCGCCGACGTCTGGGTCAATGGCCTGAAAATCGCCAACAATTCCCAGGCCGTCGG
>DATJFA010000513.1:0-8335 GCA_035496015.1 Terriglobales bacterium
AGTTCCTCTACTTGACCAGGTACCTTGACGGCGCCGGCCGCCCGCACCAGAGTGGCAAGACGGTGGCGCTAATCTACGGGGTTGGTTCGGTGCAGCGCGGCAAGAGTAACTTTGACGCCCTCACCGGCGGCGGCAGCATGGGCTCTGACACCGTTACCGCCGCCTTCCGCTCCGCCATTGACGACAAAGATGTGAAGGCGATTCTGTTCCGCGTGGACAGCCCCGGCGGTTCCTATGTGGCTTCCGACGCCATCTGGCGCGAGGTCGTTAGAGCGCGCAAGGCGGGCAAACCAGTCATCGTCAGCATGGGCAACCTTGCAGGCTCCGGCGGGTACTTCGTGGCCATGGATGCGGACAAAATCGTGGCCCAGCCCGGCACCATCACTGCCTCCATCGGCGTGCTGGGCGGCAAGTTTCTCACTTCCGGTCTCTGGAAGAAGATCGGCCTCAGCTGGGACCAGGTGCACGAAGGCGTTAACGCTTCCATCTGGACCAGCACCATGGACTACAGTCCGCAGGAGTGGGCGCGTTTCCAGTCCTGGCTGGACCGCGTCTACTCTGATTTCACCACCAAGGCTGCCGATGGCCGCCACATGCCCAAGGACAAGCTGCTGCAAATTGCCAAGGGCCGCATCTGGTCCGGCTCGGACGCCAAAAACCTGGGCCTGGTGGATGAGGTCGGCGGTTTCGGCGAAGCCCTCACCCTGGTCAAGAAGGCCATCGGCGTCTCCCCCACTGAAGACGTCAAAATTGTGCTCTTCCCGCGCGGCAAGAGCCTGCTGCAATCAATCCTCGCCGGAAGCCCCGACAACAGCGAACAGGAAGGCGCCAGCACCGAAACTCGCGTCGGCATTCTGGAAACGGTGCAGCCTTTCCTCAAGCAACTGCAGGCCCTCGGCGTAGGCGAAAACGACGTCCTGCGCATGCCCATGCCAATCTCAGAATAACGTGGAAACGACCCCGCGCATGGAAGGGCTCAATTCGTCAGCCCCGCAGGGGCGGTATAGTAAAGCCCAGGACGGAAGTCCTGGGTAGGGCAGCCAGAAAAACCCGAGCCCCGTAGGGGCGGCACCGAATTCCACAGCGGCTGGCGGCGAAGCGACAAGGCCCGCCAAACAATCTTCCTCCCAACATTGTCATCCTGAGCTGCGCGACCGAGCGCTAGCGAGGAAGCGCAGCGAAGGACCTGCTTTGTTGGTTGGCTAAGTGCTAACTGCTAATTGCTTCCCTTCATCCCCCACCTCTCCCACAGCACCTTCAGCACTTCCTGTATCTGATGGTCCCACTCCGGCCACTCGTGTATTCCGGGTCGTTCGCGGTATTCGTGGGGAATTTTTTTCTCTTGCAGTAGCCGCGAAAAATCCCGGCTCTGCTGCAGCAGGTGGTCTTCGGTTCCACAATCCAGGTAAATGAAGGGCAGTTCCGCCACCGGCGCATTGATCAGCTGCTTCAGGTCGTACTCCTTGCGTTGCGGCGAGCCCGCCGGCCCGAACGCGGCCACAATGGACTGCCGAATCCAGTCAGGCATGTCGGCGCCCATGTTTTCAGGCGTCCAGTCGGTCACATTCAGCGCGCCGCTCATGGAGGCGGCAAAGGAAAACAGGTCGCGGTGCTTCAGCCCCAGCATCAGCGCGCCATAGCCGCCCATGGACAGCCCGGCGGTGGCACGCATCCCCATTTGCTGCAGCGTGCGGTAGTGGCTGTCCACGTACGGCATCACTTCCTTCATGATGTAGTCTTCCCAGCGGCTGTTGGGTACGGCGCCGTTCACATACCATCCCTTGTCGCCTTCAGGCATGACGATGATCAGCTGATATGGCTTCGCATACTCCACCAGGTTGGTGTTCGTCACCCAGGTGTCGTAATCGTCGCCAATGCCGTGCAGCAGGTAGAGCACCGGGTAACGCCGCACGCTGTTTTCGTAGCCTGCCGGCAGGATCACGTTGAACGGCGCTCGCTTGTGCAGCGCCTGGCTTTCAAACGGCACCGTTGCGACGGTGGGATTGGCCTGCGCCCAGCCAAAGCACGAGAAGAGCAGCGCGAAAACAACGGTCGTGATGCGACGCATGATGCTTTAGCCCTAGGGTTTTATTTCGCCTTTCTCTGTGTCTCTGTGTCTCTGTGGTGAACTATTCCGTTGCTGCCGCCACCCCCTTGAAATGCGGCAGCACCGCTTCCCCAAAAAGTTTGGCTTGCCCCTCGCGCTCCTCGCCCCATAGTTCCAGCATGATGTGTGTGCAGCCTGCTTCCCGATACTGCTCGATGGCCGCAATGCAATCTTCCGGCGTTCCGGCAATGGGGCACACCTTGCGCAGGATTTCGTCGGTCACCGCCCGGGCGGCCGCTTTTCGCCCCCAGCGTTCCATGGCGTCCGCAATGGGCTGAATTTCATCGAACGTCAGCCCTGCGTTCTGCAGGATCATGTCCGCCGACCCGCGAATGTTCTGCACCTTGTTGGCCAGGTACATGGCCGCCATCTCCCGCGCCCCTTCCCGCCCCTTCTGCCGGTCCTTCGCGATGCTGCCCACCACCACCGAACCCAGTTCCAGCGTCTCCACGTCGCGCCCCGCCTTCTTCGCGCCCTCTTCCAGGTTCTGGCGCGAGTAGCGCACAAATCCGGGCGTGGTAATGCTGGCGGTGAGCAGTCCGTCGTAGTGTGTCCCCGCCAGCCGCTGCAGTACCGGCCCCGTCGCGCCAATGAATGTGGGCGGCATCCAGCCCGGCGCATCCGCATCATCCTTCAGCGGCGGCACCAGCGCGGTGAAGGCCTGGCCTTTGTAATCGAGCGCTTTGCCCGCCAGCACCGCCTTAATGATCTCAATGCTCTCCCGCATCACCACCGCCGGCGACGCTTCTTTTCCCTTTTCGCCCTCGCCAATTTCCTTCATGAAGATTTTGGACGCGCCCAGCCCGAGCAGAAACCGGCCTTCGCCTGCCGCCTCCTGCATCACCCTCGCTTCCATGGCGATCTGCACCGGGTGCCGCGTGTAAGGCGAAATAATGCCCCAGCCGATGGGAATGCGCTTGGTTTCACGGGCGATGATGGCAGTCACAGCCGTCGAGGAGCGCGCCTCCATGGAGTGCTTGCGCCACCAGGGGTAGGCTTCGGCCAGCCAGAAAGCGTCGAAACCCGCGGCGTCGCAGGCTTTAGCCATCCTCACCGTCTCCTCCAGCGGCTCCATGCTTAACTGCAGCACCCCAATGCGGAACGGCACGCTCATGTGGTTTCCCTCTTCCTGACCCTTCTAATCCCAGAATAGCAATTCAGTGCAATATTTCGCGCACTTGCCCGGCAAATATATCTGTTGTAGCGGCAACGGCTTACCCGCCAAGTAGCGCAGGCATGGACTTGACATTGTGGCGCGGGCGCCCCCGCCCGCGGCCGTTCGTGGTGCCGGTCTCGTCCGCGCTGCGCCCCGACTACCGACTACCGACTCCTGACTCCCGGGTTTCCCGCTCCTCCTCCCACGATCTCTCCAAGCCCTTGATCAGCGCCCACATAGCTTGGTTCAGCGGCGTCGGTACGCCCGTCTTCTCCCCCCACTGCACGATGGCGCCATTCATGAAGTCCACCTCCGTCTGGCGCTTGGCCAGAACATCCTGCAGCATGCTGGCTTTGTGTTTGCCGGGAGCGTTAGCGCCTTTCATCACCAGGTTCCAGGGCTCTCCATGCAGGGTGATGCCCAGCGCCTGGGCCACAGCTTTGCCCTCCTCGATCAGGTCTTTGAACAGCTGCCCGGTGGGCGGCAGAAATGTCGCGGCCCCATGGTGCAGGAGCGTAAGCGCGCCCACCGGGTTCGTGGAAGCGTTGAAAATCAGCTTGGTCCACTGCGCCCCGCGCGCATCTTTGAGCGCGATGGTGTTCATGCCCGACGCGGTGAGCATGCCTGCCAGCTCCTCCACCCTTTGCATCGGCGTGTGGGTCGGCTCGAACGGCCCGATCCAGGTATCGCCCTTGATGTCATAGCCGATGTGCCCTGGTTCAACCGGGTGGCCGGCGGGAAAAGTGGTCCCGCGGATCACATACTTCACGTGCTCGGCGATGATCTCCTCGTTGCCTACTCCATTCTGCACCGAGCACACTGCGCTGTTCTCGTGGAACACGCGGGCTGCCTGGGCCATAGCCGAGCGCGTGTGAATGCTCTTGGTGGCGACAATACCGTAATCGCAGCGTGGAATTTCGCCGGGGTCGCTGGTGGCATTCACCCGGGCGGTGAAGTCGGCCGCCCCGGAAAGCCGCAACCCGCGCTGGCGGATGGCCTCTACGTGCGGCTTCCACACGTCATACGCCCAGATTTCATGCTGGCCGGAGCGCGCCAGATGCGCGGCAAACAGGCTGCCCACCGCGCCGCAACCTACGATGCAGATTCTCATTCAGTTCTCAGTTCTCAGTTCTCAGCATGTAGCTGGTAGCTAGTAGTTGGTAGTTAGAAATCAGTAAGGACAATGCCAGCGACCAAGTACCGGCTACCAACTTCCAGCTACTAACTACCAGCCACAACCACAAGCTACTAACTATCGCACCTGAAGCTTCGTATCAGGGCGCGGCTTCAGCCGTTTTTCTTTCCGTTTCGTATCAGGGCACGGCTTCAGCCGTGCCGTATCTGCTCTCGGATTTTCCGGCTTTAGCCGCTGGAATTCCGCAATCAATGATCCCGCAGCGGCTGAAGCCGCACTCTGCTTCGGCAAAGTTGGCACGCCTGAAAGGCGTGCCCTGATACAAACATCAGCTCGAGAGCGCACTACGTACCGGCTGCCCTATTTGCCAGCTGTCAATTACCTCATCGCAGCTGAAGTCCGCTGCTCGCTGCCATCGAAGAATTTCCACGCCACATCCGCCAGGCACTCGCCCTCCGTCTTGCCGATGCGATACGTGTCTTGTGTGTAGAGGCAAACCTTGCCGTCTTTGTCCACCACCTGGGGATGAAGTGAAAAGATCATGTTTTCGCGCAGCGGCACCTCGGCCTTGGCCCCGATGGCCGGATGTTCAATCATGGTGGCGCCAATGGAGTGGCCGGACAGGTGCCCCAGCGCAAACCCGTGGCGCGCGAACGTATCAGCCACGGCGCGGTGGACAGTGCTGGCCATTTCGCCGTCACGCATCAGCTTGCGCGCCGCCTCCAGCGCCTCCGGATAAGCCTCCGCCATCGCCTGCGTACGCGGGCTGGGCTTGCCGCTGATAAGCGCGCGCGAAAACTCCACCCAGTAGCCGCCCGCCCCGGTGATCTCCAGGGAATAGAGCAGCAGGTCGTCGGCCCGCACTACGCGGTGGCCTGGCACCTTGAACGAAGCTTCCGCCTCGCCATGCTCGCCGGAGAGCAGAATGTTCATCATGCGCGGCCCGGCGCCGCGGGCGAAAAAGCGCTCTACCGCCGGCGCCATGATCTCCGCCTCGGTCTTGCCCGGCTTGTAGGCCTCCACCAGCGCCCAGAAGCCGTCCAGAATAATGTCCATGGCATCGCGCACTTCCGCCAGCTCTTCTTCGCTCTTTACCGCGCGCGCCATATCGAACTGGAAATCGAATGGCACCAGCTCAAACGGCCCCTGCGCCAGCTCGCGGTAGTCGCGCACCGCCATGATGAAATTCATGCCGTACACGCCCACGCGCCTCCAGCCCTGGTCCTGAACGCGCTCGCGCAGCCACTGCCCGGGCACCGCGGGCCACACCTGGTCGCGCACCCAGGGCTTGGCCTTGTCGCCAATCCAGCGCGCCTCGGCGGGAAAAACCAGCGTGGGCTCGCCTTTCAGCGGCAGCAGCACGTAAACGTAGCGGTGCACGATTTCGAAGCCGGAGGTGTAGAGCACCGCGCCTTCGAAGCCGGCATACTGGTTGCCGCAGACGATGAGCGCGTCCAGGCCCTCCGCCTGCATGGCGGTCCGCAACGTGGCATAACGGCGTGCGATTTCCTTTTGACTCGGCAACGTTCCCTCGTAGCGCCGGCGTCTCGCCGGCTGTCTGGCGGGCGTCCCGCCCGCCCATTGGGCCGCCAGGATGGCGGCGCTACAAATCATCCGCGTTCATCCGCGGCAAAGAAGTTCACAAATGCGCGCCGCACAATTCAGCAGCCGTCAGCGCATAAATCCTGGTGATGTCCACCAGCGTCTTGATCTCCACCTTCTCGCCTTCGGCATCGCGCGGCCCGCTCGACGGCCCATAGTTCACGGTATCAATGGCGAAGCGCGTCATCACCGAAGCGTCCGAGCACCACAGAACCGTATCGTGCCCCGGCGGCTTGCCCGTCACCCGCTGGTGGTTCGCCTCAATCGCCTTCACCATGGGATGGTCGGCTGCGATGGTCGCCCCAGGCACCGAAACGAAAGTTTCAAACTCCAACCCGTAATCCGGATATTTCTTCTGCAAGTCGCGAAAGAGTTCTCGCGCTTCGCGCCGCGCCTGCTGCAGCGTCATCGAGGGCGGCACTCGCAGATCAAGAAACAGATCGGCCCGATCAGGAGTTCGACTGACCCTCCACGGATACCCCGCCTGCAGGCAGCCGATATTCGCCACCCCCTGGTGCCCGCCGTGGGCCGTCTTCTTCTCCCACTGTTCCGTCCACTTCACCACGTCATCCAGCACGTCTTTCATGCGCCGGGTGGAAGTCTTCTGCGCCCGGCCCTCCGCGAACGCGCTATGCACGTAAATTCCGTGCGTGGAAATCCGCACCCAGAGCGACCCGAAATGCTCCAGCACCACGTTCATGTCGGTGGGCTCGCCCAGAATGCACATATCGGGCAGGACGCCGTGGTTCACCATGTAGTGCGTGCCCACGCCGTAGCCGCGATACTGCCTGCCTTTGTACTCGCCCCACTGCGTCTTTTCGATCTCCCCGGCCACGGCGCCGATGATGAGATCGCCCTGCAACTTCACCCCGGCCTGTTTCAGCGCGCGGACGGCGTGTGTGTAACACACCAGCGCCCCTTTCATGTTGTAAATGCCCAGGCCGTAAATGAAACCGTTCCTGATCACCGCCTTAGGCTTATATCCCAGCCCGGTGAGGAAGGGCTCGTCGCCGGTGTTGGAGGTGTCCATGTGGCCGTTGAACATCAGGCTCTTGCCCTCTCCTTCGCCTTCCCAGCGCGCGATCACGTTGGCGCGGCCCTCCTCCACTTCCTGCCAGGTGACGTTCAGATCGAGCCCCTCCAGGGCAGCTCTCATATATTCCGCCATGCGGCCCTCTTCCCCGGTGGGACTGGGGATGTTGATGACGTCGCAGCACATGGAAACGATCTGCTGCTCGTCCACCTCGGCCAGGATGCGTTCCGCCAGCTTGCCGGGAATGCCTGACTCTTTCTTTTGTGGAGCGGCCATGGATTGATTTCAGTCGCGAAGCGGGCTGTCAGTATAGCTGGATAGCTGGCTGGCTGACTAGCTGCCATCCCAAGCATTTGGGTGGAGCATGCGCTTTAGCGCAGCGTGAAGAGCCTGCCATAGCCCGCCGGCTTTAGCCGCTGAAGGAACTCTGACACCTTACCTCAGGGGCTGAAGCCCAAACTTGAATATTGCTCTTCATGCAGGCCTGAAGGCCTGCTCCACCCAAGAGCAAAACCGAATCCAATTTAATTTTTTCCGGCCACCCGCGTTCATCCGCGGCAAAGAAGTTTGTCTTTGCCGCCTACCAACTCGGCCGCCAGATAGCTAGTCAGCCAGAAAGCTACTCAGCTACTCGCCAGGCGAAAATCATCCGGGTAGGTGCACAGCTTCTCATTCCCCTTGTCCGTGATCAGAAAGTTGTCCTCCAGGCGCAACCCGCCGCCCTGCGGCCAGTAAATCCCCGGCTCAATGGCCAGCACCATGCCCTTGCGCATGGTCCCCGTGCCCGCCTGGTGCGCATAAGGCGGCTCATGCGCCCGCGCTCCCACGCCGTGGCAGATGGGATGGGAAGGCTGCCCGGGATAGCCACCCTCGGCAATGCGGGCGCGGATCAACCGGTCCAGCCCGGGAAAATCAGCGCCGTCGCGGGCATAGCTCACCGCCTCGTTGAAGACTTTCAGCAGCAGCTCCAGGAGCTTCTGATATTCCTTCGTCAGCTCGCCAGGGCAGGCGTTCTTGGTCAAATCGGTCCAGTAGCCGTCGGCGCACACCCAGATTTCGAACAGGGTGGGCTCATTCTTCTGGATGGGCCGGTCGCTGGTGGCGGTGAAGGTGCGAATACCCGGGCCCGACCATACCAGAGTGAAGGCGCGCGCCATCTCGACTTTGCCCTGGTAGCCCACGCCGATGCTGTGCACGTAGCCCTCATACATGGCGCCCACTTCGCTCTCCTTCATGCCGGGGCGCATGTGCTCGCGCGTGTAGTCCATGGCCAGCGCGGCCAGTTCGTTGGCCACGCGCATG